>JACMJP010000473.1 GCA_014380545.1 Chitinophagales bacterium
CCGCAAGAACATCATCATATCCATCCCCATTTATATCACCTGCACATGCGACTGAAAACCCAAATGATATTTCCAGATCATTAGGTTCAAAAGGCTGAAGATATGCCATATTTATTCCAGATACACTACCTAAATAAATATATGCCCTCCCTTCATTATTCTGAACCTTATCATAATTATTTGCTCCAATGATGACGTCAGAAAAACCATCACCATTGAAATCGCCGGCATCAGCAACACTATTGCCAAAGTTTGAATTTGTTTGATTGCTTTGCAGGATTGAAGAAGGTGATGTAATAATGCCGGAACTTGACCCAGTATAAACAAAAGCTGCACCTTCATTTGCTTGACCAAGATCATATAATGTTGCACCTACGATCACATCGCCATAACCATCAGCGTTAATATCACCCGCAGATGAAACAGCATATCCAAAATACGCCTCAGACTGGTTAATTTCCAGTATTGCAGAGGGAGCTGATATAATTCCTGTATCAGAGCCGAGATATACGAACACGCTTCCTTCATTTGATTCTACATTGTCAAATTTATAAGCTCCAACAATCACATCATCAAATCCATCATTATTTACATCACCCGCATCTGAAACTGAATAACCAAAATAAGCAAAAGATTGGTTGCTTTCAAGAATAGTCATTGGGGAAGGATTTATTCCTGTGGCCGATCCATGATAAACATAAGCACGACCTTCATTAGTTTGTCCGTTATCAAATTGATCAGCTCCAATAATAATGTCATCAAATCCATCATTATTTACATCTCCGGCTTTAGACACTGACCACCCAAAATAAGCATCTGCCTGATTAATTTCAAGCGTAAGTGCAGGAGTTGTTGAAATTCCGGTCGGGGAGCCATGATAGATGAAAACCCGCCCTTCATCATTTTCAACATTCTTGTATCCATATGCACCAACAATTATATCGTCATATCCATCTCCATTTACATCTCCGGCTTTAGACACTGACCATCCAAAATAAGCAGTTGTTTGATTAGGTTCTAAAGTAATTATTGGTGTGCTTGATATACCACTCAACGAACCGTGAAATATATATGCCCTTCCTTCATCGGTATGCCCGTTATCATAACAATAAGCACCTATAATTACATCAGCAAATCCATCACCATTCACATCGCCGGCTGATGAAACTGATGAACCAAAAAATGCATTTGTTTGATTGCTCTCCCTGGTTGCATCAGGAACAGGCGATTGCGAATAAATTGTGCTAAAAGGGAATATAAAAATTAAGAAGGAAAGAAATTTTTTCATAAGGAATTTTTACAATATGATTTTATAGGCATCTACAAATATATCCCTAATTTTTGAAAATATTAATAGGGATTACGATTCCCTAATATGAGCCTTTACAGTTGTTTTGGAGGAAAGCTCTGCGAAGACGTCAAAAAAGAATTGCAGGGTATCTGCAGCCAGAAAGCCCCCATCAGGTAAGTCGATTATTACCTTACAACCATCTGAAACAAGTCCCCCAATCGTATTCTGCCATTCAATTTCCGGTGCAGTTTGAGAAAATGATTTAAAAGCAAAAAACAAAATACCAAAGTAGTTGAGTAAGTCAGACATTTATAGACAATTAAAGACATTGTTCGAGTCCCAGCGGGATCACAGAATCAATTAGCTAATTAGCCAATGTGCTGATTAGCTAATTTTGTTTATGTCAAGCATGGTAATTGCAAACAGCAAAAAGCTTTTTAAATTTGATTTATGAATTTTGCTTTTACACTCACTTTATACTTTAATTTGCTAGTTCCTTCACAGGAACAATTTTATTTTACACATCCTGATCAAATTCCTGTAATTACAATCGGGGGACAGGAATGGACAACCACAAACTGGAATTTTAAAACACCAAAAAGTTTTTTTTATAACAACGATTCAACTTTAGATAAAAAATACGGGAGATTATATTATTACAGCAACGCTGTTGGAGCAACTCCTCCCGGTTTTCATTTACCCACAATGGATGAATGGTGGCAATTAATTAATTACCTGGGAGGACCGAATGAAGCGGGAAAAAAAATGATGGAAGGTGGTGATAGCGGGTTGAACTTACC
>JACMJP010000474.1 GCA_014380545.1 Chitinophagales bacterium
CTTGAAATAAATCCTGTTTTAAAAACAAGCGATGATAAAATAATTGCTGTTGATACAAAATGTGTAATTGATGGAAATGCATTAAGCCGTCATGCTGATATTGCAGGTATGCGGGATCTGAGTGAAGAGGATCCAACAGAAGTGGAAGCGGGTGCAGCGGGATTAAACTTTGTAAAGCTTGATGGAAATGTTGGATGTATGGTTAACGGTGCAGGTTTAGCAATGGCAACTATGGATATTATAAAATTAAGCGGCGGAAGTCCTGCAAATTTTCTTGATGTGGGCGGAACTGCTGATGCAAAAAGAGTGGAAACTGCATTTAATATTATTCTGAAAGATGAACATGTTAAAGCAATCCTTGTAAATATTTTTGGTGGCATTGTTAGATGCGACCGGGTTGCACAGGGAATTATTGATGCGTATAAAAGTATTGGCAACATCAGGGTTCCAATTATAGTAAGGTTACAGGGAACAAATGCTGAAGAAGCAAAAAAAATGATTGATGAAAGCGGATTAAAAGTGCGCAGTGCGATATTGTTGAAAGAAGCTGCTGAGTTAGTGGGGGAAGCGGTGGGGTGAGTTGGGTTGCAGAGTTAACCTGATTAAAAGGGTTATTGTATTCATTAATACCCAACCTTTTTTAGTTTTATGCGATATATAATAATGACTTTAAGATAATTCAGTAAAATATATATAAGCATCCAGGTATATTGTTTAATATAAAATTCATGTTCCAAAAACACAATCCCATTCAAAAACTTCATTTCATTATTATTACTCTTTCACTATCAATATTCCAATCTTGTATCACTTCTATGCAAACAACTCAACTTGCAGAAACACTACCAAAGAATACTTTAGAGGCAGGGATAGAGGCAGGCTTTTTCAGAATAGATGCCGGTGTGCGATATGGCGTAGTAAAAAACTTAGATGCAGGTGTGTATTATTGTTTTAATTTATTACAGTTTACAGAAATACCACAGTTGTCTTTTGATATGAAATATCAGCTAACAAAAGATCCCGAAGCACATTTTGTATTTGCAACAGGAGCCGGCTATGGAATAGGGACTGATTGGTTGCGCAATTATATAAAAGCAGAAAATGAAGATAATAGTAATTTAGGGTTAAAACAAAATTTTGCTGAAGCCACAAATGATTTTTATCTGCCACTGTATTTTACTTATTACGGTGATGATTACGATAACGGGTTTTATATAAATCCATTTTGTCTTTACAGAGCTTATGAAGATCATTATTATGATGGAATAGCACAAGAATTCAAATCCGAAGCAATACAAGACTTTCTTCCGGGTCTTTCAGCAGGTACATTCCGGGTAAATAACAAATGGTTGTTAAGTATTAATTATACTTTCCTGTACTACTACGCAAATAATATTGCTTACGCATCAAATGAAGGAACAAAATTTACAGATGAAAGAGCTCCTCAACATGAAGTAAAACTTGGTCTCAGTTATTTAATAAATCTGAATAAAAAGGAAGAATAAATTCTGATTATTTTTTCTGCCACTATAGCTTTTGTATTAATTCATTTCCCAATACTTTACCATCAGCAGCATAAATTCTGCATACATAAATACCTGCTGCAATATTCTCAAGGTTCATTTGAAGTAATGCCGTATGATTAAATTCTGTTGTAATTATTTCCTTTCCATCAACTGAGATCAGGCTACCAGAATAAGGCTGAGTGAAATTATTCACCTTAATAAATAAAGAAGTAGTAGCAGGGTTAGGTGTTACAATAAAATTAATTTCCTCTCCGCCAAAAACATTTTCTACAATGACAGTATCTTCAGGAATTGCATAACATATTCCCGGAATACTTTCATCCAGCCAGGTTAATCTTCCTGCAATCCATGTTTTTAAATTCACTATTTCTTCAGCATAGGTGTCGGCAAGAGGATAAGGATTGGGCCATACATACACTCCCAATATTGGCCAAATTTGATAATGTCTGTCTTTAGCTATATCAACCAATACTTCAATTGAATCTATATAATGAAAAATATTTTCTTCACTCAATGTACTTTCCCGAAGCTCTTCCCAGCGACAGCGCAAATTATTATTATACAATGTATCTGTTACA
>JACMJP010000064.1 GCA_014380545.1 Chitinophagales bacterium
AAGTAAAAAATTCTTCACGGGGTTCTGAAAATATTGTCTGTCTATTGAAACTGTAAAATAACCAGCACCATACGATTTAATTTCAAGAGACGAAAAGTCTTTATAATCTGTACCTGAAGCATAGGTAAATAAAAATTGCGCATTCATAATTAAAGCGCAAATAATTTTGGGTAGTGCGTTTTTCATATTATCTCCTTTTTTTGGGGGGAAACCATTATCATGCCATTTGAAAATTATTATAGTAAAAGAAATACAAATGTCTATAAATGTATTATTCAAATATCCCGCAAATTGAACAGTTGATTTATTCCAATTTTTTACGAAGGTTTTATTAAAGGTGAGCTCTTGTGTAAATAATTCTGAAAGAATAATAAAATTATAAAATATGTTTATATTTGCCCTACCTGTGTTTTCATGGGGATCCCCGGTAAGGTCGTTCTGGCTGAACCGGGGTTTTTTATTGTTCATGCATTTCGAATTAATTTATAAAAAAACTACCCGGCAGTTCTTATAAATAAAACTTCCGTAGTAATTATCTTACTGCGGAAGTTTTAATTTAAATCTTTTTATAATACTATAGCTATGGGAGTGCTGATTGAACCTACTGTTTCCATTTAATGGTGCATCCGATCGCTTTTGTAAAATTCGGACTTGGTGCTTCGCCTTTTTGTAACGAGGTGATTGCATTTTCCAAATATTTATTTGTTACAGCCGAAGGATCATCTGTATTATCATCAATGGCACCTATATACGATACTTTAAATCCACTTGGTGTATTTTGTAATAAATAAATATGCGGGGTTCTTGTTGCACCAAATGTTTTTGCAACGTCTTGTGTTGCGTCAAATAAATATGGGAAGGAATAATTCATTGCCTTTGCCCTTTTAATCATTCCTTCAGGTGAATCTTCCGGTTCTTTTACCGGATCATTCGGATTAATGGCAACAACAGGATATCCTTTTGAAGCATATTTTTTATCAAGGTCCATAATTCTTGATTCATATGCTTTTGCATAAGGGCAATGGTTGCAGGTGAAAACTACTATAACACCTTTCTCATCGCTGTAATCGGAAAGTTTTATCATTTTCCCATCAACATTTTTTAATTCGAAATCTGACACCTTATCACCGACGTTATATCCTGCCGGCGAAGCAAGGTTGAGCATTAAAGCTGCAATAATTGAAGTTAAATACATCATACGTTTTTAAAATTTTAATTGTTGAATAATAGTTTGGAGTTCTTCATAGGTAAATTCTTTTTCATGAAATGTTTTATTTCCTTTATATAAAAATAATGTTGCCGGAATGGCCCCGCTCCATTCAGGGGAAATTCTATCTATCCAGTCTATTGGTTTTTTATTGTAAAAACTACGCACCTCACTCTGTACATTTCTTTTTTGAATAAATTCTGTTAATGCATTTCCCCATCGGCTTTCCGTATCCATGGAAACTAAAATTACTTTTATTTTTTCATGTTGTGTTTCTGCATTTAATTTTTCAAAATAGGGCAATTCTTCAATACAGGGTTTACACCAAGTTGCCCAGAAATTAATTACATAAAGTGTATCATTATTATTTTCAGCAAGAAATTTTTCGAAGTCAGCAAATTGAACGGGTTTAAAATTCTGCGCATATAAGTGAGCAGAAA
Organism: Chitinophagales bacterium; assembly: GCA_014380545.1. Taxonomy (GTDB): domain Bacteria; phylum Bacteroidota; class Bacteroidia; order Chitinophagales; family BACL12; genus JACMJP01. Next base: position 1,648 of record JACMJP010000064.1, read on the forward strand.
ATAAAAGTGGAATGAGGTATAGACCAAATCGTAACCGGAGCATAAGACAAAGTAACTTAAGAATGAGGAAAATAGTTTTATGTTAACAGTTTTTAATAGTGCTTTCCTGCACCCGCCTGCTGTCGTGCAGGGATTACGCACATTTTCGCTGATAAATGCAGATGGTTTCTGCGCCTTTTCTGCATAATCTGCGGAACATATTGTTCTTACATTTTTTGCCAGTCCACTTTATCGCCTGCCGTAATATTATATTTTTCAGTAAATCCCGCAATCACTTCAATAACATACTGTGCGGGTTTTGCGGAAGGGAGTGATTTTTCAGAGAAGGGTTGTGCGTCCTTAGCAATGGAAACAATTTCTTTTTTGCTGTTCACATAAATAATATCAAGCGGGATAATTGTATTGCGCATCCAGAAAGCCTGTTGCCTTTCTATATTAAAAATAAATAACATACCTTGCTTTTCGTCCATCCAGGGTCTGTTCATTAATCCTTTTTCCTGTTCCGCTTCTGTTTCTGCAATTTCAATATAAATCTTTATGACCATATTTCCATCAGCTTTAAAAAAAGTAAGCTCGCCTTCTTTTTTAAACTGCGGTGTTTCTTTTACTGAATGATTTTTTGAAGAAGGATTTGAATTGTCCGGTTCGGGCTTGTTACAACCAAACGATCCGCTTATAATAATAAGCGTAATGAAAACAGCAGTAGTGGAAATTATTCTTTTTTTCATATGCTTAAATAACGTAAATGTGCAGGTAAAATTAGAAAGGAAATAGCAGAAAGTTAATTTAATACTGTAGTTATTAGAGTTATTAATAATTTTTTATCACTTATAAAACAGACTGCTTCATAAACATTGAATATTTATTTTAGTTGTATTTTATTCGCATTGTCTCTATCTGACCAAGGTAATATTTCCTTTATCAAAATATTTTTTCCCATCATCACCTTCACCATTTACTATATACACATAAGTATCCATTTCCTGTTCTTTGCCGTTATAGGTTCCGTCCCATTCTAATTCAGGATCGGTTGTATAAAAAACTAACTCTCCCCATCGGTTATATATAGATAATTCAAAAGATACCATGCTGAATAAAACAGGGCTGTAAAAATCATTATAGCCATCACCATTCGGACTAAATGCATTCGGCACATCTAATAATGAATAAGCAAATACTTCTATTGGAAAACATGCTGAATCACTACAGCCAAATTCATTTACCACTGTAAGACAAACCGTATAATTTCCTTCCTGCAAATATTGATGTGTTGGATTTTGGGAAGTTGAAGAACTACCATCACCAAATGTCCAATACCAGCTTACAGCACCTTCACTGAAATCACTAAATGTTGCGAAGCTGTAAATATTTACTGAATCAGGTCCGATTGTGAAATCAACCTGCGGGTTTTCATAAACTTCAACAATTGCTATTGCACTATCCACCGGATCACATGCTTCAGGATCAGATGCGATTAATAATACTGTATATGTTCCGGGCTCAGTATATGTATGCGTTGGTTCTTCAAGATCAGATGAGCCTCCATCACCGAAATCCCAGTCAAAAAAATCTGCAAACTCAGAGTTATTATCAAACTCAACTGTAAAGGGTTCGCAACCTTCAAATTCAGGAGTTATAACAAAATCTGCATTTGGTCCGATGAAATTAAATTCAAATTTTATAACACCGAGATTGCAATTTGAACTACCATTATCTTCACTCCATACCCCATCAGTTGTTGGAAAAGCATCGCTGCTTCCGCAACCTGCACAAACAGCCTGATAAATCCTTCCTTTTTTATCAAAGCGGCTTGTGCCTCCATCAACATGTTCTTGAGTTGAACTCCCTCCAAAAAATGTTGCATAAATAAGATCGCCTGCATCTTTTTCAAATGCGATAAAATAATAATCGCTTCCGTCTGTTGAGCTTTGAAAGGCATCACCTGTTACGGGAAGATCAGTTGTATACCCCATGGTATTTCCGAAACCTGAACCATAACTTACATTTATGCTACCACCCCAACCGGAGAAATAAACATTCTTACAATTGTCAACTAAAAATGCAGAAGGAACCAGATTTACATTTGATGAGCCTGTACCAAAAACAGTTGAATAAATAATGGAAGTTAAATCATTATTTAATTTGGTGATATACTGGCTGCTGTTGGGATTAGTATATACACCTGCTGTAACAGGGTAAGCTCCTTTTGTCTGACCCGTTACATACACATTGTCTTCATCATCTACCTCCACAAAATATGTCTGGTCATATTGATCAGTTCCAATAAATGTTGAACCGATGAACGAAGTAGCATCACCTGAAAGTCTGCAAACAAATCCATCTACATCTCCACCTAAATAATCCGGGTTTAATGCAGAAGGCAGGGTGGGAAAATCATCACTTTCTGTTCCGCCGCAAACTATAAATTCATCACTAACAGCTTTTTTAATTGAATATACTCCGTCATTATCTCCACCTCCTATGTATGTACACCATGTAAGTATAGAAAGGTCATTATTTAATTTAGCAACAAATCCATCCTGGTCTCCTGCAATATCTGTTTGAACAACTCCTGAAGTTGTTGGAAGGTCAGAGGATTTTGTGCAGGAAGCAATATAACAATTTCCAAAAATATCAACTACTACTTCTCCCCTTGCATGATCGCCGTAATTATATCCTGTTTCACCAATATTTAACCCGTCATTTTCACTTCCTCCTATATATGTTGAGCCAATAATTGCGTCTCCTGCTGCATTTATTTTGGTTACAAAAACATCAGAGCCTGATGCAAATTCTACAACAGAGGTAACTGTAATATTATCACCACCTCCAAAGGTATCATCATACGTTCCTGTTGGTGTTGGAAAATCGTCACTTGCAGTTGTTCCATAAACAATTAATTGATCTGCACTATCCACTACTAAACTATGCGGCAGTTCATTTTTTGTTCCGCCTAAATAAGTTGAATAAATAAGATCAGTGCCGTCAGGTGTAAATTTAGATATTCCAACATCACATGCAAAAAAGCCTGTTCCACCAACGAATTCTTCTTCGTAAGCACCTGTTGTTGTAGGGTAACCCGTGCCGAAAACAATTCCTGCACCGTATAAATTTCCGTCTGCATCATAGGTTGCTGTATAACCCCAGTTGTCCGCAGTGCTGCCAGAATAACTTGCAAAAATTAATGTTGCAGGATCAATAATTAATTCTGTGTTTACATCATATCCGTTCGGAAACTCAAAGGATATAATATTGCCGTTTAACTTATAATAACATATCACTTCAATTTTGTAATCACCATATTGCTGATATGCATACGGTTTCAATTCAATTATTTTATTGATTGAAGTAATAAGCTCAAGATTGCCATTTACAATTTGGATTGCATTTAATCCTTCATATTGCAATTGAATTTTTGAAACATCTGCATTTGGTTTTATTATGAAATCATATTTTATATTCCCATCACTGCTATAAACTGTTGCATCAATATTTTCATACAAATTTTCATACAGCACTTTTGCAAAAGCAGGAACATTTCCTTTCCATCTTGTTTCATCATCGCCAACAAAATAATTGTAGTAGTTTGAATATTTTTCTGTTCCCGCTATTTGAACATTATTATTTGCATGGAGGAAATATGTTTTAAATGCATGCCCTTTTACTGTGTTATTTGTATTTGATGTATTGGGATGATCCGTGTGTTGTGTTACTTCTGATATTGTTGAAAAATTCCATGTAAGGCAATTTTTTTCCAGGAACAATGTGCCCCCATATACATCTGCTTTTAATTCTACCTTATTATTCCATTGACCGTTGTTTTGAATAAATTGCAGGTCCCCTGTTTTTGCCTGATTTGCAAAAGAAGGTAACAGAATACATGAAGAAAAAAGTACGAATAATAATTTTTTCATACGCAGAACTATTTTGTGCGATTAAAGTTACTGCAAACAAATTACATAAATCCACGAACTTTGTGCATTATGTAAGCATAGTGTAAAAAGATGATAGAAGAATTTGTAAATAAGCTTAATTATAGAATACAACAAGGTTTGCCGGGTATATCAGCACAGCAAAAGATGGCCCCTGCCATTCGGGAAATTAAACCCTATGAAGAAAATGAATATCCGGATGCAAAAAAAGCAAGTGTGCTCATTCTGTTTTACCCGCATGCGGATGATATTTATACGGTACTAATGAAACGCCCTGATTATGATGGTGTGCATAGCGGACAAGTAAGTTTCCCCGGAGGAAAAGTTGAAACAACAGATAAAGACCCTGCTTATACCGCATTAAGAGAAACGGAAGAAGAGGTGGGAATAAAAATGGATGCTATTCAACTGATGGGAAAATTATCGAACATTTATATTCCGCCAAGTAATTTTTTTGTGTTCCCGTATTTGGGATATTTAAATTACCGCCCCCAATTTATTCCTGATAAAAATGAAGTTGCAGCAATTGTAGAAACACCGATAAAAATTATTTTGGATGACTCAATTAAAGGCATGCAGGAAATAATAAGGGAAGATATAAAATTTAATGCGCCTTATTATTTAATTCAAAACCAAAAAGTATGGGGAGCGACTGCAATTATAATGAGTGAGCTGGAAATTTTGTTGAAAGATGTTTTTTAAAGTTGAAAAGTTAACATGGTTTACAAAGTTTGAATGGTTAACAAGATGCAGTATTAGAAACTGATAAGATTTTATTAAATGTTACTTGCTTTAAATTACCAATCTACCAAATACAACCACCAACTTACCGGCATATCAAAACTTCCTGTAATAAATAGCATCCGCAATTTCGTGTAAAACTTTTTTTCTTTCGCCTGCTGCTTTTACAATTTCCAATGCTGCTAAAGAGGATTCATAATATTTTTTCATTGCGGCTTCGGCAATTTTTTTTATTTTATATTTTTCGTAGAGTGCAATTACATTTTTTATTTTTTCATTCTCTGCTTCATGTAAAATTTTATTTTTAAAATACACTTTTTCTTCCGCATTTAATTTTTCCTGCAGGGTGATCCACAAAAATGTTTTTTTATGTTGCGCAATATCTCCCCCGGTTTTTTTACCGAATGTTTCATCACCAAAAGCATCCAAAAGATCATCCTGAATTTGAAAACTGATACCGAGATATTTTCCAAAATCATATAAACACTTCGCATCTGCTGCATCTGCATTTGCTGTTATTGCTCCAATATATGTACAGCAACCCAGCAACACAGAAGTTTTTAATGCTATCATTTCAATATATTCATCTATCGCAACATTTTCTCTTTTTTCAAAATCCGTATCCATTTGCTGCCCTTCACAAACTTCTTTTGATGTTCTGTTGAATACATCTAAAATTGCCGGCAACTTATTTTTATCTGCAGTGCATAATAATTCATAAGCTTTCACAAGCATAACATCACCTGATAAAATTGCAGTGTTGATATTCCATTTTTCCTGAACAGTAATTTTTCCCCTTCTTATGGGGGCCTTATCTATAATATCATCATGCATGAGCGTAAAATTATGAAACACCTCCATCGCTAATGCCGGATTAATAACTGATGAAATATCATCAGAAAAAATATTTGCCGACAACAGTGTAAGGCATGGTCTGAAACGCTTTCCGCCAATGGAAAGAATATATTTTACAGGATCATACAAACCTGCCGGATACCCGGGCAAGTGCAGTTGCTGTATTTCTTTTTCAATAATATTTTTAACATCTGTGTAAGTGTACATATCTTAGCTGCAACGCAAATATAAAGGTTGCCCTTGTGAATGCTTTGAAAATACGTTAACTTGGTAATTTAGTGGAAGAAAATATTATTATAGAAAAACTCAGAGATTTGCTTGCGAGAGATTTTATCCACCGCAAAAGCATAGAAACTGAATTATATAAAAGCGAAGAAAGATATCGCTTGCTCTTAGACCAGCTTACCGATGCAATTTATCTCACTACACTTGACGGAAAATTTGCAGAGTTCAATAAAGCAGCCTGTTCATTACTTGGGTATAATGAAGATGAATTACGTAAACTGCGGGTACAGGAAATATATGCAAATCCCAGAGAGCGGGAAAAATTCACACAAATAATCCGTAACCATAAAGAAATTCAGGATTATGAAATTCAATTGAAAAGAAAAAATGGGGAGTTAATAGACTGCCTTGTTACTTCCTCAGTAAGAAAAAATTTAAAAAACGAAGTAGTAGGTTTCCAGGGAATTATACGGGATATTACCATCCGGAAAAAGGCAGAAATGCTGCAAAGGGGAAAAGACCTTGCAGAGCAGGCAAATAAATTTAAAGCGGAATTTCTTGCAAACATGAGCCATGAAATAAGAACGCCCATGAATGCAATTGTCGGCATGGTGCATTTACTATATCAAACACCACTCATTGAGAAACAAAAAGAATATCTGCATGCTATTCATATTTCCAGTGAAAATTTATTACAGATCATTAATGATATTCTTGACTTTTCAAAAATTGAAGCGGGTAAATTACAATTAGAGGAAAAATATTTTTCATTACGGGAAATTGTAAGTGATCTTGTGAATACAATTGCCTTTAAAGCAGAGGAAAAAGGATTGAACCTGATCACACAAATAGATGAAAATATTCCGCAACAAATATCAGGCGACCCACTGCGGTTAAATCAAATATTATTAAATCTTGTAAGCAATGCTATCAAATTCACACAACAGGGAGAAATAAAAGTTTTTGTAAAATTGATTGACCAACATAACGACAGGGCAAGAATATTTTTTTCAGTAAAAGATACGGGTATTGGAATTGAACAAAAAAAGCTCACTACTATTTTTGAAAGTTTTACACAGGCAGCAGAAGATACTACAAGAATTTACGGTGGAACAGGTTTAGGATTAACCATAGTAAAAAAATTAATTGATATGCTGAACGGCGCCATTATGGTAAAAAGTAAATTAGGTGAAGGTGCTGAATTTTTATTTGAATTAGATTTTAAAGTTTCAAAAGAAAAACAAATAAATACATCCCTCCATAAAGAAAAAACTGAAACTGAATTTGTTGAGATTGGCAATTGTAAAATATTATTGGTGGAGGATCACCCCATAAACCAGTTAGTAACTACTGAAGTATTAAAAAGTAAATGGAAAGATGTGCAAATTGATGTTGCTGAGAATGGGAAAATTGCATTGGATAAATTAGGTAAAAACCCATATGATATTGTTTTAATGGATGTACTTATGCCGGAAATGGACGGGCATACAGCAACACGATATATTCGTAATAATATGAGCCCTCCGGTATCGGAAATACCTATTCTTGCATTTACTGCTTATGCAACAACAGGTGAAGCTGAAAAATGTATTGAATCGGGAATGGATGATTATATAGCAAAGCCAATTAGTGCTGAAATATTATATGAGAAAGTGGCAAAGTGTTTAAAGATATCTTGTAAAAAAGA
>JACMJP010000475.1 GCA_014380545.1 Chitinophagales bacterium
CCGGGAAAAACCCTTACAGCATTTTCTACAAAAGATGATTCCAGGCTTTCAATGTTTAATGCAGGATCACCAGTATCAAAAGCTGTAAGAATAATTAAATATTGCCAACCATTTAAAACGTTATCTAAAGTGTATCTATAATAAAATGTATCTTCCTCTATTATCTCCGGAGTTGTTAATTCTATAAAATCAAATCCGTTGTTATATCCTATTGCATTCCCTGGCTTATCCCATTGCGCAATAATGTTTGCATCGTTTATCATATCCAGATTAAAGTCATCACCAACTTTTGTCCGATATAATTTATATCCCTCAAAATCCATTTCCTTCGAAATCGGATCAATTGAAAATTCAGCTTTATTATCCCAATAAATATCAATTGTCTTATCATTTGCCTGCACATATAATTTGGGAGTAGCAGGTGGCTCGGGCAAAATATAACGATCTAACAAATTATCTTCATCTAAATCTTCGCCTGTATCAAGTAATCCATTTTCGTTTATATCTTCGCCTAAATAAGTTCTTTTTGCCCAGCCTAAATTTTCTAATAATTCGGCCTTTGCTTCTTCAGTATCTTTTTGTTCGCCTGTTGTTCCTCCATTATCAATTTGTTTTGCACATACTACAGCAAAAACTATTTTAAATGTTTCTCCAGGTTCAACTGATATCATCGGACCCGCAGAAATTAAATTGGTCATTCCCCCGCTTGTTAATGGATCATGTAAAAAATCAATTACACTTACATCGGCATAATTTAATCCTGTTCTTAATTTTTCATATCGTTCCACATCGTTCGCAGGTGCATTATACGGAGGCGTTGCAGTAGAATTAAATATCCAGAAATTGCTTTTTATTTCTGCTACCGGTAAATCATTTGCAACTAAATTTTCATTATTATGAGGATGAATAAACTGATCTCTCCATTCAATGCCGAGAAATTGAACAGCACCATAACTATTTGTAAATCCCGGATCGCCATCTACATCAAAAGCATAATTTGCATATAAAGAATCTTCAAATCCATAACCGCCTTTATTAAAAAATGAAGATCCGAAGTCAGTCGAAACATTTACATTGCGCACAACAAGATCAGTCCATATTCCACACCATACACTATCCCAGGTTGAGCCAGAATTATTTGTTATAGAATAATTCATCAAAACAAAGTAATCAGCAAAAGAATAATTCCATGCATAGGATTCCAAATGCACATATGCATAAACCGGCTCAGTGTGATCGGCTATTGTGATGGTTGTGCCGGGAACAATAATATTCTTATCTGAAAAGTCTAATAAACAATCCTGATGTGAAACAGCATCAAATGAAAAATAATCGCTGTTTGTTAATGATGACCGTTGCTGAATTGTATTACCTGTTTCAGAGGTAAACTCATAACCTGCTGCACCAGTAGTGTATCCGTTTGCTGCATCTTTGGCCGAGGTAGAAACTAAAATTTGACCATCCACCTGTGCTCCTATCCAAATACCGCCTTCAAATAAATGTTCAATTCCGGAGTTCAGCGGGTATTCCATAGACGGATCGCCAGTTGGAGTATTGCGCACATCAGGTCTCCCAATTGTTCCGGCATTTGTTACGTATAATGCAATATTGCCAATATCAATCACATTAGCATCAAAAGATGATTGAGCAATAGCAATATTTATAAAGAAAATTGCAAAAAATATGGAAAGAAATTTATTCACGGGCGAAAGTTAGAAAAACAGAACGAAAGAATGTGTTGAACGGGCTGTTGTTAATATTCAGAAAAAAAATTCAAGTAACACAAAAACTATTTTCACAAGAAAAAAGCAAAGAATTAAATAATATCTTTCATTTCCTTTTAGTCACAAAAACTTCATTAAAAATACTTTCTTTAGAAATTTATAAGATTTCGAAATTGTCACTCATTTTTAGATACCTCTGCAAACGAAAATATTCTTACTAATTTTATTTTTTTATTACCTCAATAAAAATAACTTTACTAAAGTAAACTTGAATTCGAACCAAATTCAGCAGATAAAAAGAATAACGAGCCCAAATAATTTACCCTTAATAAGCAATAATACATGAACCACCCTACATTGGTAGTATGTCTGCTAAGTCTCTGCATCCCTATGAGACTTAATGCCCAGTGCTCCTTACCTGCACCTACCGGTTTTACAGTTTTCACGGCTAGTTGCAATGCTACACTTAGCTGGAATCCTGTTTCCACAGCAGATCATTATTTTTTGCAATATAAATCTCCTTCTGATCCGATACCCTTCCTTATTCCTTTAGATGATGAAATCACTACTTTTACAATATCGGGGCTTACGCCAAATACACTATACAAATTTGTTATCCGGGCAGGTTGTGAGGATTCAAGATCTTTAAATAAAGCTTATCTGCATAAAAAGACATCATTGTGTTCGGAGCCATTAAATCCTTTTGTCACTGCTGTTGACACTGTAAGCGCTATTATAGCATGGACACCGCAATGCGGCAGTAATATTTTTAATTTACAATATCGCAAGCAGGGAACCACAACCTGGAGCCAGATTACTAATATTGTCGGTTCAACTAAAAAAATTACATCTCTTGAAAGTGAAACTATTTACCAGTTTAGAATGCAAACTGTGTGTTCCTCAACTCTAAATTCTGATTTCACCGAAACTTCAACTTTTACAACTTCATCAACTAGACCTAATATCATTTTTATTATGGTGGATGATGGCAGATACGATAGTTATATTCCCAATGGCGGACCTTCCTGGTTTAATACTCAAAATATTAATCGCATAGCTGATGAGGGAGTAAATTTCAGGATAGCTTGTGCGCCAACACCTTTGTGCGCTCCATCAAGGGCGATGATCTATACAGGCTTATTGCCGCACAAGAACGGGTGTACTGCCAATGGAACTTTATATGATACGTCACTCCTCATGGTGCAGGAAGTTTTTCAGGATAATGATTATTACACAGGGTTTGTCGGAAAATATGGTCAAAGTTTTCCTGACCCTAAAGGCTTTGACTGGTGGGTAACATCTAACAATGATGAATATATAAATCCACCTTATACGAAAAATGGGGTTGATACAAGTATTGCAGGAAATATTCTTGACTCATATCCTTCTCTCGTAAATGAATTCCTGAATACCGTACCTGAGGGGAAACCTTATATGCTCATGCTGTTTCATAGAGCTCCGCACTATGATGCTACTCCAAGAGCAGAAGAGGCAGGTATGTTTTCTTTAGATAGTATTGCGCTTCCTGAAAACTTTAATCAAAAATACGATGATGATTATCCTTCCATTTTTTATACATCCTCTTTTGAATGGAATTTAGATATTGATGAAACAAAGGATTGGAAACTTAGGGAATATCAATGCTTAAAAGGAGTGGATGATAATATTGGAGAAATATTCGACAGGCTTGAAATGGAGGGAACTCTGGATAATACGATGATCATCTACACAAGTGATAACGGCTATCTTGAAGGAGAGCACAAACTTGCTAAAAAAGGATTGGGACTTGATGAATCTTTACGCCTGCCTATGTTCATAAGATACCCTAAATGGTTTAATGATTCAACAATAATCGATGACCAGATAGCTTCTCTTGCTGATGTAAACATTACGATGCTTGAGGCAGCAGGAATAGAAAATACTTTTGGGTTTGATGGATTATCTCTGAAAGATCTATATAAAGGCGATACAACCCGCAATGAATTTTTTTATGAATTAGGGGTTGCTGCAGTAATACCCGCTATTAGGGGAGTTCGGACTTTCGATTATTTATATACAGAATATTCCTGTACTTCTGAAACAAGAGAATTATACGACCTTGCAATTGATTCAAAACAAAACATAAATCAAATTAATAACCCGGATTATGCATCTATTGCTGAATTTATGCATACCAAGTTAGATAGTTTGCGCACTTTGAATGATGATATTGAGCCAGATTTGTTTTCATGTTATCTTGTAAATGATTATTTAAAATCGTCCGGAGGAACTCAAGATGGAACAGAATTTTTTGATAATAATTCTTTGAGTATTTCTCCTAATCCTATTATCTCAGATAATGCTCAGCTATTATACAATAACAAAGGGGTGGATGCGAATATTGCAGTTTATGATATAACAGGTCAGGAATTATATAAAACCAAATTTTCAGGAAGTGATGTTCCACAAAAAATTGAGATCAATACATCTGCATGGAGCATTGGAGTATATATTGTATGCTTATATAACGATAAAGATATTATAATCCGGGAACTCAGTATTGTCAAATAAAAGTTTATAGATTATATTAAATGTTCGGCATCACATACTATTCTAAAATCTAAAAGAAAAGATCATTCAAGCTTAAATAAGTTAAGTTTTATGACTAAAATAAAAAAAATACTTAAATCACTATTAGTCACCATGTTTGGTGAATTTTTAAAAATTATGCACACAAATTAGTTTACAATAAAAATTTTAATATATTTTTGACCGGATTTAGATACAATGAACCTAAGCTTAATTTCTATGATTTCACAAAAGTTATTTGAAACCAATTTTATAATCCCGAACCAATTTATGATTTATGAAACAAACCACCCTTCTAATCACATGCTTAATCTTAGTATTATGTAGCAGCCGAATTAAAGCACAATGCACATTAATACCACCAACCGGGCTGACAGCAAATCTTTCAGCCTGTGAAGCCAAGCTTTCCTGGAATCCTGTAGCGGGCGCTGACAGATACCAGGTTCGTTACAAGAATAGCCTTGCAAGTACCTATACGTACTTTGATGCAGGATTATCTTCTACAGCAACGATTTCTATCGATGCTAATATTAAATATACATTTTCAGTAAAAGCATTATGTGCATCAGGCGGAGGCAGCGGTTATTCTTTATCTCTTAAAAAGAAATCGCCTAGATGCTCACCTCCTGAAAATGCTTATGCGGCTGATGTTACTTACAATTCGTTGACTATTTATTGGGATGCTATATGTGGTGGAGATAACTTTACAATTAAATATAGAGAGACCGGAACATCAGCCTGGAGTATAATTACCAATATAACAACCAATTCAGTTTCTCTTACAGCGCTTACAGAAGATGCAGCTTATGAGTACCAACTAAGAACGAATTGCACTGTTGACCTTTCATCTGTTTATTCTTCATTGTATAATTTCACTACATTACCAGCTCCTTTAACAGTTGTTACACCAAATATCCTTTTAATAGTTTTGGATGACGGAAAATATGATTCCTATACTAATACAGGAGGACCCGAATGGTTTTCCACTCCCAATATTGATAGGATAGCAGAAGAAGGTGCAATATTTACAACTGCTTGTGCAGTTACACCTTTATGTGCTCCCAGCCGTGCCACTTTTTACACCGGTTTATATCCGCATGCACATGGTTGTATAGCTAATCAATATGCTTTCAACCACGATGGCAGCGAAACATTAGTTCAGCAAGTACTTAAGGAAAATGGATATCTCACAGGATTTATAGGAAAATATGGTCAGGGCTTTGGGGATCCTATGGGCTTTGACTGGTGGTACACTTCAACGGGCAACGGATATGTTGATCCAAATTATAAGTCCTCCACAGCAACCACGGCTTCTGGTACAATAGCCATACCCGGGAACATTCTTGACACCTATCCGCAATTAGCTTTAGACTTTTTAAACAGTACAACATCTGATCAACCTTTCGCTTTATTTTATTTCCATAGAGCCCCGCATGATTTTATAGACCCAAGAGAAAGTGATCTTAACTTATATATTGATGAAGAGATGTCTTTTCCTGATAATTATAAAGAAAGATATGCAGATGACTATCCATCTTATTTGTATGATGGATTTCCGCATCTTGATACTCCGGAGGAAACAGCATCAGATATGTTAGAAGAATTCCAGGCACTGTATGCTGTAGATGAAGGAATTGGTGATATCATGGAATGGCTTGAAACTAATAATGAATTAGATAGTACGATAATTATTTTTACCAGCGACAACGGCTATATTGAAGGAGAACATGATTTAAGCCACAAAGGACTTGTTCAAAATGAGTCTTTAAGAGTGCCTATGTTTATAAGATATCCATCCTGGTTTGAACCGAATACTGTTATTAATAATGCAATTGCTGCTAATGTTGATGTTCCCACAACCCTATTGGAGATTGCAGGCATTGAAAATACTTACGGCATGCAGGGACTTTCTCTACATGACCTTGCAACAGGTGAAGCAGAAAGAACTGAAGTAATGCATGAGTTAGGAAATGATGTGGCCGGATTTGTTCCCAATATAAGATCAATAAGATCTTTTGAATATGTTTATTCAAAACATTATTGCGATGAAGTAACGGAAGAATTATATGATATAATAAATGATCCTCAAGAAAATACCAATATTGTAAATGATCCTGCCTACGCAACCATTCTTGATGAATACAGAATAAAGCTGGAAAATATGCGCATTGCTCTTGATGATACTGCCGACCTCAGCCTGATGGATTGTTATCTTATAAATGACAGCCCGTTACGTTCAACATTATACTTTGAAGACGGAGAAGAAATATTTGATCAGAATTCAATTTCTATTTATCCAAATCCGGTTTCTGAAAACTTAAATATTTTCTTTACCGAAAATGTAGCCAACAGTAATATAATAATTACAGATGCTCTCGGACGGACAATGTATGAGAAAAATATTGAGGAGGCCAATGCACTTTCTATTGATTGCGCTTATTGGAATAGTGGAATTTATACTATACTTTTGTATACTGATTTTGACAGAATAGTTAAAAAAATTACTATAACTCATTAACAGCTGCTGCATACAGTTGTTAGTATTGTGCAAACACCCGCTCATAAAGCGGGTGTTTAATTTTTATATTAATCCCTACTTTATTCATCCACAAAAAATAATTTCAGTTTTAAAAATCTGAAACAAAATTTTCAGCGTATAAGATAAATAATTACCTGGTTTTTTTAGAAACGGACACTTCAGGCGTATCAACAATTTTTAATCATCTAAAAAAACAATTATGAAAATTTTTTACAAAAAAAACATTCCTGTTAAACATTCAGGATTAACACAAGCCATTGTGGCTTTATTTCTTTTTGCAAGTTTATTATTAATAAACACATCAGCAAAAGCGCAAACTATTTATGCAATTAATGGAATCAATCTTATTTCATTTGATGCAGCATCACCCGGAACGCTAAGTAGTGATATTGTTATTAGCGGAATTACCTCCGGTCAGTCCATTTACGGACTTGATGTTCGACCTAACACCGGGCAATTATTCGCATTAGGTTATGATGTAGATTTACAAACTGCACAAATTTATATTCTTGATCCAGCCACAGGAATTGCTTCTGCAGTAAGCGGAACCCCTATAAGTATAATATTGGGTCCTGTTGGAACAACGAACCTGCGGGTCGGATTTGATTTTAATCCGACAGTTGACAGAATAAGAGTTGTATCAAACTTTGATTATAATTATCGTTTAAATCCTGGAACAGGTTTAATAAGTTTCACAGACCTGAATCTAAATTATGCAGTAACAGATGTAAATGCAGGTGTTAATCCAAATGTATTTGCTGTGGCTTACACAAATAGTTATATAGGCTCTACATCAACAACTTTGTATGATATTGATTTTGGAAAAAAAGTTTTAGCAAAACAGGATCCGCCAAATAACGGAACATTAAATACAATTGCAAGTGTAAATATCAATGTTAGAAAAACATATCCCCGTGCTGATTTAGATATTTTTTTTAATCCTGTAACACAAACTAATACTGCATATTTATTAACGAATTCAAAAACTGCAGGTGGCAGGGATAAACTTGCAACTGTTGATCTTACCACAGGTTCTGTTACCATGATCGGTTTACTTCCTTTCGGTGTAGAAGCATCACATATTGCTTGTGCAATAGATAGAACATTACCGGATGTTACCGGGACAATTTTTTACGCAGTAAATACAAATAATTTTTTATTGGAAATTGATAATGATAATCCAGGAGTTATTCGTTCAGCGAAAGGAATTACCGGTTTAACAATTAACCAAACAATTGTTGGAATGGATTATCGTCCAGCAACAAGTGAATTATACGCATTGGGATATTATTCAGTAACAAACGAATCGCAGCTTTATACAATTAATACATCAACCGGAACTGCTACAGTTATAAATGTTACTCCTACTACATTACTATTAGGGGGAAATAATGTTGGCGTCGATTTTAATCCAACTGTAGATAAAATAAGAATTGTAAGTGCAAATAATAATAACTACAGAATAAATGTAGACGGCACCTTAGCATTTACCGATCTGAATTTGAATTATGCAGCAGCAGATGTAAATTTTGGAGCGGATCCGCAAATAGGAGCAGCAGCTTACACAAATAGTTTTGCAGGATCAACAATTACATCATTGTATGATTATGACCAATCTTTAAATATCATCGCACAACAAAATCCGCCAAATGATGGGACATTAACAACAATCGGTTCATCTGGTATTTCACAAAATTTAAGTGATGCAACAACTGATTTAGATATTTATTATGATGGTTCTGCAAACATTACCTATTTGGTTGCTAATACAGGCACATCAAATTTTGATAATTTATATTCTGTTGATTTGTCAACAGGTGCTGCCACTGATTTAGGAAAAATAGGGTTTGGAATAGGCGTAAAAAATATCGCATTTCCTATTATGGAAGATGATATGAAATTATCCGGAGCAGGAACAGATGCAATAGAATTAAAATTAAATATTTTTCCAAATCCTGCGCATGACCTTCTTACAATGCAAGTAACATTAAAGGAAGCATCTCAGGTAAATGTAAAAGTGTTTGACATTTTTGGAAATGATACAGGCATAGCAACAGAACAATCTATTGATGCTACGGGAAACATCTTTTTAAATATTAGCTCTCTTCCATCAGGTACATATACAATAAAAGCAAATACTGAATCAAAAACAATTACTAAAACGTTCTTAAAAATTTAGTTTTACGGTTGATTCTTTAATAAAAAACCCGGCTTCATAGTTTGCCGGGTTTTCTTTTTACATTAGTTTCATTTCATCAAAGTATTTATTTTTACCTCCAATGAAAAAATACATTTGCATACACGGACATTTTTACCAGCCACCCAGAGAAAATGCATGGACAGGTGAAATTGATGCACAACATAGTGCACATCCTTATAAAAACTGGAATGAAAGAATTAGTGCAGAATGTTATACTCCAATGTCTGTCGCAAAAATTTTAGATGAACATGGCGCAGTTAAAAAAATAATAAATAATTATGCACACATCAGTTTCAATTTCGGAGCTACTTTATTATCATGGATGGAAAAAAATGATGCATATGCCTATCATAAAATAATTGAAGCAGATAAATTGAGTTGTACATTTAATAATAATCATGGTAATGCAATTGCACAGGTGTATAATCATGTTATTATGCCGCTGGCAAATTACCATGATAAAGAAACACAAATTATCTGGGGCATTGAAGATTTTATATATCGCTTCAAAAGAAAACCTGAAGGTATGTGGCTTGCAGAAACTGCGGTTAATACCGAAACTTTAGAGCTATTGGTAAACCACAATATAAAATTTACAATCCTGTCTCCCCGCCAGGCGAAGGCATTCAAATTAGTTGAGGGCAGTACCTGGAAAGAAATAAATGATAAAAATAAATTAGATACAACACAACAATATTTATGTAAGCTCCCATCAGGAAAATCTATTGTTTTATTTTTTTATGATGGTGCATTAGCAAGCGATGTTGCATTTAATGGCGCTTTACATAACGGAAAAATATTTTCTGAAAAAATTAAAAATAGTTTCCACACACAAACAAATAAACCACAACTTATACATGTAGCAACTGATGGAGAAAGTTACGGACATCATCATCGCTTCGGTGAAATGGCGCTTGCATCCTGCATAAATAATTTTGAACATGATGCAGAAATAAAAATTACTAATTATGCAAACTACATTTCATTATTTGAACCGTTTTCTGAAATTCAAATTCGTGAAAATTCAAGCTGGAGTTGTGTGCACGGAGTGGAAAGATGGAGGAGCAATTGTGGTTGCAGTGATGGAGCAAATGCAAATTATCATCAGCAATGGAGAGCACCTCTACGAAATGCACTCAACTGGCTGAGAGATGAAGCAGCAATTATTTTCGAAAATGAAATATGTAAATATTATCCTGATGCATGGGAGGTAAGAAATAAATATATTCATGTAATGCTGCAACGAAATCTCATAGAAGAATTTTTACAAACTTATTTTTCAGGCGCAACACAAGAAAAAGAAAAAATAATTGCATTATTCGAAATGCAGAAATTCTCTTTACTTATGTTTACAAGCTGCGCCTGGTTTTTTGATGACGTTTCAAGAATTGAAACAAAACAGGTATTGCAATATGCGGAAAGAACAATTGAATATGCTGAATCTATTGCCGGGAAATCGTTCAGAGAAAAATTTTTAGAATTGTTAACCTTGACACCCTCTAATGTTTCAACTTATGGTAACG
>JACMJP010000476.1 GCA_014380545.1 Chitinophagales bacterium
GGAAGTATATCCTCAAAGATTTTATGGCACATTAAAAACAGAGCTGGGGAGAATATGGAACCAGGGCAGTCATATTATTTTTGATGTAGATGTGAAAGGTGCCTATAACCTGCAGCATATGTATCCGGAAAATTCACTTTCAATTTTTATAAAGCCACCTTCAGAGGATATATTAATTGAAAGGCTGAAAAAAAGAAAAACAGAAACACCCGAATCTTTAGCTATACGATTGGAAAGAGTAAAGATGGAATTAGCATGGGAGGATAAATTTGACCATGTCCTTGTAAATGATATTTTAGAAAATACTTTGGAGCAGGCTTATAAAATTGTTTCAGGATTTATTACAGTTGTATAAAATAAAAACCGTTTAGTAACTTTACATAATCAAGTTAAATGGTAACCGCAACAACACAGGGAGTTAAGATAAGCGTTGAAACATTTTTTCAGCCTGATGTTTCTAATGCTGTTGAATTTGTTTTTGCCTATCGCATTACCATAGAAAATAAAAGTGAATCCACAATTAAATTACTGCGCAGGCACTGGTATATTTTTGATGGAATAGGAATTTGGCGGGAAGTGGAAGGAGAAGGTGTTGTTGGTGAACAGCCGGTAATTACACCCGGTGGTTTGCATCAGTATGTTTCAGGGTGCCATTTAAAAGCCTCAGTAGGAAAAATGTTCGGCACCTATGAAATGGAACGGCAAACAGATGAATTTTTATTCGAGGTAAAAATTCCTGAATTCCTGATGATAACACCATTTATGCTGAACTGAGGAATGAGTGATGAGGAATGAATAATGAGTGTAAAAAAGATATCAGATTTCAGAACATCTGATTTAAGAATGGGAACCTGATTCGTATTTTACTTCTTCAATATACAATCTGAAATCAATTAATCTTCAATCTGAATTTATTTTTCATTTCCCATCATAATTACTTTCCTTCAATATTTTTAATCCATCCGTTTCATTTAATAATTCCTGCAAAGAGAGTTGAGGATTTTTGCGCATATATTCCCGCACAATTTGCCAACCTACCCATATCGTTGTTCTGCCCGGTGATTCTTTAGGCATATTATAACTTGTGGGTGCTTCAGTTAAATATCTTTGTTTATCCTGTATGCTTGTAGAAAATAACAGATCTTCACCTGCTAAAAATTTCCATGTATCTTCTGCATTTTCTTCGCACCATGTAATTTGTTTTTCCGTAAAGCCGATCTTCACTGAATCCGGTGTATCAGGTAAAACAAGATCTAAATAATATAACATTTTTCCTTCAGCTACCATATCATCAAGTAATGTTGCTTCAGCACCACGGTTCGGAATTTTTTTATCCATCATCATGCGCATTACCTGCACAGGTATATTTCTTCTTTCAAAATTATATAAAATGTATTGCGGAAGGTTTGCAGCAAATGAGCTGTAATAAGCAAAGTTTTTTCCCATGAACATATTTAGTTCTATTCCTATAACACTGTCGCCCATTACAACCTGGTAAACAAAAGGCGCTATATATGTATAAATTTGCGGAAGTGTATCTTGAGAAAAATAATATTTATAATATTTAAATGCGTCTTCTATTTTTTCTTCCACATCATTCATATCAGCATATAAATGTTCAACACTGTCAAACAAACGCAGCATATATTTATCTGTTATCATGTATTTATACAATGTATCATATACATTATATGAAGTGTCATTGAAAGGCATGGTTAAAATATCCTGTGTATATAAATCAAAAAATTCAGGATAATTCTTTTGCAGGCTGTCTAACACAAGACGATAATTATTTTCATTTGCCTGCATAATATTTTTTTCAAAACGGATAATATGGATGTCTGCTTCAATATCACTCACATCGGGTTTTGGGACGCCTGATTTTTTTTTACACCCTTCTGCAATAAAAATCAACAAAGCCATGCATACTGCAATCCAAAAAAAAGATTTATGTTTGTGATACATTCTGGTATTTCTATTTTTAAACAAGTTGTAAAACTAAATTCTATGAAGAAAATTGTTAGTATATTTTTATTTTTTATTGCAGGAATTATTTCTGTACATGCACAGGAGTTCCGTTTTGGGCTAACAGCTTCTCCTGTTTTCAGCTGGCTGAAGATTGATGGCGAAGATTTTCAGAATGATGGCAGCCGTGTGGGGTTTCAATATGGGCTTCTTTTCGATCAAACTATCGGAAGTGTTGAAAGATATGCGTTCAGTACAGGACTATTAATTGATATTACAGGCGGGCAATATACTTATGCTGACACTGTACAAGTAGATTCAGTAACATTTACGCCGGTTGTAAATTCCGTTGTTGCAAGAGTGCAATATATTGAAATTCCACTCACTATTAAGTTGCGGACAAACGAAATAAATTATATGACATATTATGGTCAATTTGGAGTTGTACCGGGAATTAATATAAAAGCAAGGGGGGATTTTACTGTTAATCCTGATCCGCTTTCACATAGTGTTGAAGATATAAATTTGAAGGAAGACAACAACAATGTAGATGAATTATCTTATAATGATTTTGATTTATCCCTTATCGTTGGTGCTGGCCTGGAATACTCTATGAGTGAAAACACTTCCATTGTTGCGGGAATATTTTTTAAGAACGGCTTCTCAGGTGTTATCAGCGACAGGTTTGATGATAATGCAATGAAGCTAAAACAAATTGGTATTCGTCTTGGAGTATTATTTTAAAATGAGAAATAATTATTCAACTAACTTTAAACCCGGAACCAATATCCGGGTTTTTATTTTATACGTTAAAAGGAAATAAACATGAAGATCGCATTAGCACAATTAAATTTTCATATCGGAAATTTTGAAAGCAACTTCCAAAAAATTGCAATGCGTATTGAAGAAGCAAAAAAATTATCTGCTGACATTGTTGTGTTTCCTGAATTAGCTATCTGCGGATATGCTCCCAGGGATTTTTTAGAATTTGATGATTTTATTGCAAGCTGTTATGACATTATAGAAAAAATAAAACCGCTCACTAAAGATATTGCAGTTATTGTCGGCTCACCATCAAAAAACCCGAGAGTAGAAGGGAAAGATCTTTTTAACTCTGCATTTTTTATTTATGACGGAGAAATAAAACATATCTCAAATAAAGCATTGCTTCCAACTTATGATATTTTTGATGAATACCGTTACTTTGAACCTGCCACTGAATTCAGTAATATTATTTTTAAAGGAAGAAAAATTGCATTAACAGTTTGCGAAGACCTATGGAATGTTGGCAACGATAACCCTATGTACAAGGCCTGCCCGATGGATGAACTCATTAAAGATCGTGAGAAGCCTGAAGTAATGATCAATATTTCTGCATCACCATTTGATTATAATCATGCAGCAGAAAGAATTGAATCTTTAAAAGCAAACACAGCAAAATATAAAATACCACTTTTTTATGTGAATCACAGCGGCGCACAAACGGATCTTATTTTTGACGGGGGAAGTATTGTTGTGAGTGCAAATAGTAAAGTATATGATGAATTTCCTTATTTTGAAGAATTAATTAGAGTATATGATCTGGATGAAGTAATTCAATCAGCAAACACATTAGATAAAGATAATGAGCAACCTAAAGAAAAAATTGATTTAATTTATCGGGCACTTATTACAGGTATAAAAAATTATTTTCAAAAACTTGGTTTTAATAAAGCAATACTTGGGTTAAGCGGTGGAATTGATTCTACAGTTACAGCTATTTTAGCTGCTGAAGCATTAGGAAAAGAAAATGTACGGGGAATATTATTGCCATCGGAGTTTTCTACAGATCATTCTGTGAAAGATGCAATTGACCTTGCAAAAAATATTATTATAAACTATGAAATAATTCCTATCAGTGGAATTTATGATAAATATATTGAAGAACTAACTCCTTATTTTAATAATAAACCATTTGATGTTACAGAAGAAAATATACAGGCAAGAATAAGAGGTGTTATTTTAATGGCCATGTGCAATAAGCATGGATATATTTTATTGAATACAACAAATAAAAGTGAAGCTGCTGTCGGGTATGGAACATTATACGGCGACCTGTGTGGCGGGTTAGCGGTTTTGGCTGATGTATATAAAACAGAAGTTTATGAATTAGTAAAATATATAAACCGCAACGCACAAATAATTCCGCAAAACATTATTACAAAACCTCCAAGTGCTGAATTGCGGCACGGGCAAAAAGATCAGGATACTTTACCACCTTATGATGTGCTTGATAAAATTTTATATCAATATATTGAATTACATCAAAGTCCGCAGGATATTATAGAGCAGGGATTTGATGAACATACGGTGAGGCGTACATTGAAGATGGTAAATAGCAATGAATGGAAACGCTATCAGTTCCCTCCTGTTTTACGGGTATCAATCAAAGCGTTCGGAAGCGGCAGAAGAATGCCAATAGAAGGAAAGTATTTGAGTTGATATAATATACAAAACATTTTTTTATTTTACAACTACTTTTAATGATTCTTAAAATAAATTCTGCATGGGCGAACTTTCTGATTTTCAAAATGCACAACGCAAAAAAAAGGGATGCGGAATAATTGCCTTTGCAGCTTTACTTGTTGTTGGAGCAATTATTTTTTTTGTTGCCGGGGAATTTAAGTCATCAGGCATATTCCGTTCCGGTAAAAATTCAGATGCAACATCTTTATATCAATTATACCCTTATCAGAAAGATGGCAAAAATTACCTTATTAGTGTTGAAGGAGTTTTTAAAACAAGAATTTATGAACGTCAGGGAGGGATGACAACAAGAAGCGGATCTACGGATATAAGAGTAAGCATTCATGATCTTGAATCCGGTGATCTGATTAATAAAACTGTAACAGGTGATTATCATGAAGCAATGACAAAAATTCTCGGAAGCACAGAAAACGCAATCTGGTTTTATGATATGGAAAACGGTTTGCATACAAAAACATTTCCGGCTCTTGATGTTGATATAAATGAAGAAAAAATAATTGCAGCAAATAATTCATTAACCGAAGGCCTTGCAAAAACAGATACCTATTTAAATAATATTGATGAATTATACGGCATCAATGAAACTGCAAATGCAATTATGGTTACAACTATTTCAGGAAACACTGTGTGGCTGGACGCAACAACATTACAAACTACGCAACAACCATTACAAACTTTAAAAAAGAATTCTTTTAATGAGGAAGTGGATCGTATTGTGGAGCAGGCAAAGAATGGTGGAACAATTGATATGAGTTATCTGAATAATTTAATTAAAAATGTTACTACAGATATTGCATATTCAAATACTATTACTCACAGTGCGGATCAGGCAATGGGTGCAGACAGTTGTATTTATCGCTTTGAAGGAAGCACGGTAAGAACCTTGCAAAAAACAGATTGCCCCAGGCCTGTAATAATACAATCAAAACAAGAACCGAATACTTTTATAGAACCTGTATTTATTTCAGATTACAATACAACTAATAAACAATATGCGAATCCTGAATTTTTATCTGCAGATGCATGCATTATAACACATGCTTCAAAAATGGGGGATAAATCAGAATTATTGTTGAGTAAATTGGATGTAAAAACACAAAAACCTGTTTGGACCACAAAGACTGGCGTTAATTTAAACAATCATCGTTCTTCTTATTCTGTTAATGGATTATTTAATGAAGGCGATACACTTTTCATTACATTTGATCATCAAATATTTGCAATTAACTTATTAAGCGGGAAAATTATATGGAAATATAAAATTGATAATGCGAACTACAATGACTATTTATATCTTTCAGGTATTACAAAACAAAATAATAAAACATATTTACTCACAGCCAACAGTTATTTTACTGAATTAAGCAGAAGCGGTATTTTTATTACAGGCAGAACAGATTTTCGTTTGCAATGTATTGATGCTAAAACAGGAAAGCTCATAAAAAAAATAGAAATGGAAGGTGACGATTCTAAAGACCTGCCATACTACCTGGGCATGAGCAATAGTGTTTGCTGGTTCTATACGGATAAGGATGGAATTCACACAAGAAGTATCCCTGATCTGAAAATTATAACACCTTTTAGCGCAATTCAAAAAAATATTCCTGAACAATCTGAATTGATCAGCACTTCAAGATTCGGTGATGCGCAAAATAATAATTATGTTACGCTGGATGAAAAAAATAAAGCTATTTATTTTGCTGCACAAAACGGCTTATATTATTCAGTTAACACAAATACACTGCAGGTAAACGAAATTCAAACACCTTCATCAGCATTGCTTGAAGATTATTTGAAGGAGAATTCAACTGCAAGTTTTTATAAAACACATTTGCAAAACATGTATCATCATGATCTTGTAATGCAGGAC
>JACMJP010000477.1 GCA_014380545.1 Chitinophagales bacterium
TGTTACCAGTCAATAGCATTTTATTCATCACAAATTTTAAACTATCAGGATTTGGAGTGGCTTCCGTATATATGCTTATAATAAAGTTGCTCATAAAAATTCTTTGTTTGCAAAATTACACAACGGGGCCGAGTATAAATTAGTTTATTTAAAATCAAAAAGCAGGAAATTCTCAATTTCCTGCTTTTTGAAAGAAATGATTTTACATATTATATTACATTTTAGTCATTATCATTTCCATGGCTTTTATTTCTTTACCATCCACTACATTATACATTTCCATTTTTTCAGTTTTATCATCCATAAAAGTATAAATAGTCTTCACTTTCATGTCTTTCCCTGTCATCGGATCAACCATCATTCCGACCATTTCCAGTGTATTGTTGCTTTTCATGTTGCCTTCCTGATAGAAAACGCCTGTTCCCATATTGTCAATCCAGGTGCCGACATATTTTTTTGCAGCATTATCATATCCGATTATTCCCATACCGTTGAAGGGCATGCCCATCATCGATCCGTTAAACTCCTGTGAAAGATATCTACCACCCAGTATCATTTCGCATTTTACTTTGCTTTCGCTTTCCATAGGAGGCTGTGTGGGATCCATCCACATTTTTGTTTTAGCCTTCCACTCTCCTTCGGCAGCTTTCATCATTTTATGTTCTTCGCCAGGGGTCATATATGCCATCCATTTTTGCGTTTCAGCATCAGAGGGTTGCTGGGCAAATAGATAATTTGTGGTGATAATACATGTTAGAGTAAACGCTAATATTTTTTTCATAAATTGTTAGTTTTAGAGCTCGAAATTACAATTAATTATTATCCATCCAATAAATTAATAAAAATATTTTTGATTTATATTCAATAAAAAAAGCGGTGAATTTTTTATTTACACCACTTTAAGAATTAGTATATGAAAATTTAACGTTGTCCGCCCTGCGGGCTTTGAACAGGAGTATTTGCCCCAACTCCTATTTCCTGAACAGCAGTAGCAGTCCTGCAAATTATTTTTATTGCTTCAGGGACTTAACGACCTTCCGGTTGCCTCCCTGCTTGCAATTTGTGTATCATTAATTTGTTTCATACTGATCATTAAATACGAATAATTACTTTGCTGGGATGTTTTATATTGTTTATTTCCATAATCAACATCTCCTGTTCTTCCATCCCAGTCTTTAGCCATTAAGGTATATCGTCCGCTATATCCTTTATTTACACCAAAACGCAAAACACTTCCGTCACTATCAAAACTCACTAATAAATTTCCGTCATCATCCTTTCCGGTAACAACACCTGGAGTTCCGGATTCAATAACAATTTCTTCAATCTGTTGTCCGTTAACGACCTTTAATTCCCCATTTAATATTTCAGTTTCTGCATTAGAAACGTTGCGGTATAAAACAATAGTATGCGATAAATAGAATTGAATTTGTTTTAGCTGATCAACCGACAAGTTTGTTTCTTTCTGTATACCTGATGTATATGGACTCAGGTAATTTGAACAGGATGTAAGAAACAGTATGGATGAAAATAATATGGTAAAGTTTTTCATAATAATTCATTTTCCTGCCAAAAGACAAGCATTATGCCATTGATTAATTTATTAGGAACGAATAATTCAATTAATTGATTTCAGACAAATGTTTGACATCTTTACAAATCATTTATGAATAAGAAAGAAAGATTGCTTGTACTCATACTTGCAGGTATCAACTTTACACATATCCTGGATTTTATGATCATGATGCCTTTGGGTCCGCAACTCATGCGCATCTTTGAAATTAACCCACAACAATTTAGCATACTTGTTTCCGCTTATACCTTCAGTGCTTGTATTGCAGGATTAATAGCAGCTTTTTTTGTTGACAAATTCGATCGTAAAAAAGTTTTATTATTCGGTTATATTGGATTTATTATAGGAACATTCGGATGTGCACTTGCTCCCGGTTATTTTTTATTAATGATGGCAAGAATTATCGCAGGATTATTTGGGGGATTAATTGGTGCCCAGGTATTGAGCATTGTTGGTGATGCATTTCCTTTTGAAAGAAGGGCAACAGCTATGGGTGCCTTAACTGCTGCGTTTTCTGTTGCCTCAGTAATTGGTGTTCCGCTTGGTTTATATCTTGCAAATATTACAAGCTGGCATGCGCCTTTTGTTTTAGTTGGTGGAGTAGGGTTAGTTATTATGACTTTAATTATTATATATATTCCATCTATGACAAAACATATCACCGAGAAAAGAGCACAGAATTTTTTTCATGCATATATAAATATTCAAAAAGATAAAAATCAACAAAGAGCATTATTGTTATCAGTGGTGATGATGCTTGGGCATTTTAGTATAATTCCTTTTATTGCTAAATATATGGTTTCAAATGTTGGATTTACTGAACAGGATGTTACCTATATTTATTTAGTTGGTGGTGCCGCTACAATTTTCACAGCACCATTAATCGGAAAACTGGCCGATAAAAAAGGTAAGTTCATGATATTCGCATTATTTTGTTCGCTTACTTTAATTCCTGTTCTTATTATTACAAATATGCCACAATGGCCTATGTATACTGTCTTAACTGTTACAGCTTTCTTTTTCATATTTGTTACAGGAAGAATGATCCCCATGCAGGCAATGGTAACCTCTGTTGTCCCACTTCAGCAAAGGGGAGGGTTTATGAGTATTAATTCATCACTTATTCAATTAGGTTCCGGGCTTGCAGCATTAACTGCAGGAACAATTATTACAGAAAATGCAGATGGAAGTTTAAACAATTATAATTACGTTGGCTATTTTGCAATTATATTCAGTTTGCTTGCAATACTCATTGCTTATAAATTAAAACCTGTGAGGGATACCATTACCTATACAAAAGAAATGTATGAACAACCTGTTAATGATAATAAGATTGTGATTGACCAGGTAAATTAATTTATAAACTTTTTAATACTTTTTTTGCAGCTTCAACTCCTGTAGTTGCAGCTCCATTCATAAATCCCTGGAAATCATAACTGCAGTGTTCGCCGGCAAAATAAATATTACCTATTGGTTCGCTTATTAAACCACTCATTGTTGTGTACTGACCTGGTTTAAAACTTACATAACTTGCTTTTGAGTATTTGTAAGTGGGCCAATACATACGGTGTGTAATGTTATTAAAAGTACCTGATGCATTCGGATAAATTTTATCAATCAAAGGAAGAAAGTTTTTTACAAGATCTGCCGGGTCCTTCGTTCCTAATTCATCTGATAATTTTCCACCGGTGAACATTGTAAATCCTCCTTTTTCATTTTGTTGCAATTGGGTATTATCCCATCCACATTGAAAGCCATTATCTGTAAATACTGCTCCGGCATATTGCTGTTGCCTCCAAATCCTTTTATCAAAACCTGCGAAGAGTTTCGCATTTTTCCCATATCCGAGATTTTTTATACAATTTGATTTATTATCGGCAACAGGCATATTTAACTCTACATCCTTAAGCATAGTAAAAGGTATTGTTATAATTGCTCTATCAGCTAAAATAGTTTTTGAAGAACCATTTGATTGAATGACTTGTAATTCAATTTGCTTATAAGTAGTATCCTGTTTTATTGCGCCTAAATAATGATCTAATTCAATATTGTCCTGCAATCTTTTTGTGAGTTGTTGCGTAACTTTTTGATTACCCCCTTTTATTTTGTATCGTTCATCACTTTCACCGTAATATTTAAATGTATCAGTATCTGTTCCTATAACTGTCAAAAAATTTAAGGCAGATTGATTTCCTATTTCTTCGCCATACTCGGTTACATATGCAATTTCAATTACATTTTTAATTAATGATGTTGCGCCGATTTTATCCAAGTATTCTGCTAAAGATAATTTATCAAGCTCCTCATCAAATTGATTATAATTATTATAGAATACCCTGCTGCTTAATTTTTTTTGATCAGATTCTATCTGGTCTATAATTGGCATAAACGCTTCAATAATTTCTTTTTCAGTGTAATGTCTGCCATTAAAGTAAAATGCAAGTGGCTGTAGTTGCAATTCGCTTTCATTAAGAATATCTATTGTTTCAAGATCAAATTCCTTTATATACTTCCACATCTGTTTGTGCGATGTGTCAATAAATTCTCCACCGAGTTCCGTCCATGACCCTTCAAAGAATAAATTATCTGCTGTAAATATTCTCCCTCCCGTACGGCTACTTGCTTCATATATTTTGGGATTATACCCTGCTTTTTTTAATGCATATGCAGCACTTAATCCGGCTATGCCTGCGCCTACAATTACAATAGAAGCATCCTTGTTTTTAAATGATTCATTTAATAATGCTGTTCCTGCAAGTGCTGTTACTATTGCACCCTTTCCTGTTTGTTCAAGAAATTTTCTTCTTGTGATAAAATTTTCTTTTTCGCTTTCTAAATATTCCTGCACAGGGATATTTTTCTTTTTTGCTACACTTGCTGCCTGTAGTATTTTATGCAGTGAAGAAAATAAGTTTGATCTTCCATTCTTTTTTTTGGGCATAAAAAGATTTAGGCCGCCAAGTTAGTAGTTACAAATAACAAACAAAATAAATGAACAATTTATTTTTTAGAGGTAATTCTTTTGTCAAAAGAGAAATCTGATATATCAGTAATTTTTATTTTTGAAAAGAATAGGTGAGATGGATTTATTAAATAATTATGTTCCTGCGGAATAATGGCAGATGGAACTTTAAGAATTAAGGTTTTATTTTTTTTTAACCACAAATCGCCTACTTTTTTTAGTTGGTAAGAGGGTTCTGCGTTACTCCAGTTATTAGGAAGCTGATTAAGTTTAATTGTTGTAATACGAATTGTATCAGCAAACTTAATCGTGATAAGTTGCAGATCGTCCGGTATACTGTCAACTGTCATGTTTGCTAAAACTTCCAAAGCTGCTAGTGAAATTGATTCGGAAGTATAAACAACATTTTTGCCTATGCTATTCCACCGACCTCCATATAATCTTGCTCCTGATCCTGAAAGATCAGCACTATATTTTTTACGGGTTATCCTGTAAACTATCATCAGGAATAAACACCATGCTCTATTCTTCCAAGAACCTGTAAAATTAATTTTGTGCCAAAAGAAGTATCAAGCATATCAATTGGTTTTTGAAAATTTAATGCACGAATTTCTGATTGCATCCATTTATTAAATTTTTCACGATCACGGAAAATCTCCATTCCTTTTGCTATTACTTCTGCAACTTCAATTGCCTGTTCAGAAGAATAAGGACTTAACACATCAGTATCTTTTTTTCTTTGAACAGTGCGGGGAGAAATATGAAGAATATTTGCCATTTTATCTAAAGTAATATTTAAAAATTGTGCAACCCTGATTACGGCAGCTAACTGCAACCCATTCCGGGTTAATTGCATGAGATCAAATTCATTTTGCAATTGTATTGCAATTACTTTATTACCACCAAGCAGAGATTGCATTGTTGCATAATGTACTTCAGGCTCCTGAAAAATATTTGAGTTAAATGAATCATCAGGTTCTTTATATTTTATTACTCTTCTTTTTATATTCTTTTTCATAACAACCCAAAATTACGCCATTTGTCAATACAATACTACATTTTGTCATATTTTATTTTTACCAACTACTACCTGCCCCGCCACCCCCGGAACTGCCCCCTCCAAAGCCACCACCTCCACCGCCGCCGGAATACCCTCCGCCACTGCCACCACTACTTGATCTTGTTAATTTGGCAATGGTAAATGTCTCTGTTTTTTTATGATTGCAAAATTTACAGAGATATATTTTTTCACCTGTGCCCGAACTGTCATAGGTTGCAGCACTTATGGTGTTTTTTGCGCTTACATAAAATGCTACGGCACCACATTTTGTACAGGCAGTATATTTTGTTTGGTTATTCGGATACCGTAAGATGGTGATCTTTTCTTCATCTTTACATTTCCATACATCGTAATCTACCGTTTTAATTGTTTCTTCGGTAATCTCATAATCCTTTAAAAATGCATCATCTTCTTTTTCACTGAGTTTTGTCATTTCAGCACAACTTGTTTTTGGAGGTGTATTGCGCAATTTATTTTTATAACTTTTGTTTCCAAGTAATAAAAATAAAAATGGAAGCGGATAAAAAAAACCACTTGCACCCCAACCTTTATATGATGTATTATATAAGTTATGTTTTTCGTATGCGGTTTTATTTTCAGATTCTTTTTTTAAATACCAGTTGTATCTTAATCTTTTTTCTAATAATAACACACCGATATATCCATAAGCAAATAAGATAAATTCACCAAAACGAAAGCTTCCGGATAATAATTGCTGCAGAGTTATGCCGACAGGCAATATTCCATTGAGCAAAAAGTATTTTGTATTTAAATATGCAGATGAAAAATTATTTTTTATATATGCGGGTTGCTTTGCAAGTTTTTTATTTACATTTTTAAATGCGCCAACAGTGGAAAGAAAGTAGATACCTCCCAGTACACTTAATAAAATTACAGAAGCCGGATTTCTATATAGAGGTTTATTTTCAGAGAGATACGCATCTGTTTCCGCATCAGCATAAATTTCTTCACGATACTTTGGATTCATGAGAATTTTAATTACTTCTCCTGCACCATCCAGCACTGCGGCATCATAATTTCCTTCTTTTGCACGGGGAACCATTTTTTCCATTTGAATGCGTTTGCAAATTCCATCCGTTAAAATTCCCTCCATTCCATAGCCTGTTTCAAATTCCATTCTGCGCTGATCAATTACTAATAATATCAAAAGACCATTATTATTTTCTTTCTGTCCAATTCCCCAATAACGAAATAATTCTGTTGCAAAATCTTTTGGCACTTCATCGCCTATTGAATTGATTGCAACAACAGCTACCTGGGAAGTAGTCGTATCTTCCAGTGTGCTCAGTAATAAATTTACGGTGCCTTCTGTTGAAGAAAATAAAACCATATCAGGATTACAAACATAATTATCGTTGGATTCCAGTTTTGGGTTGGGCAATGCTTCCACCGTCCATATAGTTTGAGAAAATGCTATTATTTTAAAAGTGAATAAAAGAAGAAGCAGGTTGAGCAATTTCATGTATCCGTATTATTTAGTGATGAAAATGAAGGTTTTAAAAATATCTAATCTGAAAATATTTTTATTCACAAAGTAAATCCTAATCCAATTCTATTTATTGTACCGAGCGTATTCTGATAATTAAATCCATAATCTAATTTCACTGTTCCAAAATATCTTTTTAATTGTATTCCAAAACCAATTGAGGGATAAGAAGGAAAATCAGTTGAAAATGTGTAACCCGTTCTGGCAAAAAATATTTTTTTCCACCCGTATTCAATTCCTATACTATATGTTTCATTATTATCAGTGGGATGATTTAATTGTGCTGAAGTAGTAAGTATATTTTTTTCATTTCTAATTGCATCCCATGCAAATCCTAACCGAAAGACTGTTGGCACTGCAATTTCA
Source organism: Chitinophagales bacterium (assembly GCA_014380545.1). Classification (GTDB taxonomy): domain Bacteria; phylum Bacteroidota; class Bacteroidia; order Chitinophagales; family BACL12; genus JACMJP01. Next base: position 7,469 of record JACMJP010000477.1, read on the forward strand.
GTAAAGTCTGTAATAATAACAGAGTCATATAAATTTTCTGCGGCAATTTCTCCCGATGGTGAAGTATTAAATCCAAAACTTTGCAACCCAACTGCAAATCTTGTATTTGCAATGCCAATATCATATTGAAACCCGAAATCAAAAACAATATTTTGATTGTGCACTGTTGCAATATCCTCTCTCACATATTTTGCAGTGATTCCAAAACTAAATTGATCTGTCAATTCTCTTGCAAGAGTAATTCCTATTCCCATATCTGTCGCCCTGAAAGTTTGCCCTGTTCCCTGAGGCATAAATTCAGTAGTAACATTCATTTCACCAGCATTAAAATATTGCACACTTGCTCCAATCAACGTATTATCACCTGTACGATAAATAATAGCTGCAAATTCCTGATTTGTTCCGGCAACATAATCAGTGTGAGAAATTATAAAATGATATTTATTAGTATCAAGTTGTGTTAAACCTGCAGGATTCCAGTACACAGAGCCTGCGTCATTTACTGTTGCAATATAACTTTCGCTAACCCCTGAAGCATGCGCATCCGGGTTAATTTTCAGAAATTGCCAGCCTGTGGTCGCAGTGCGGCTATCCCCGTATGTTGGCAATAATTGCGCACTCAAATTCTGTGTTATTATCTCCGTTAAAAATAAAAAAAAGAAATAAAAAAGTCGCATGCAAAGGCAAAGTAAAAATAAAATTTCGAATTTCGTGTGAAAATTATTTTATATGAAAATTATTTCTGACCAACTTGAAAAATATGTTGACCAGCATACCAGTTCTGAATCAGAACATTTATATAACCTGAACCGGGAAACAAATTTAAAAGCGATGATGCCGCAAATGCTAAGCGGTCATGTGCAGGGTAAATTCCTTGAATTTCTTTCAACGATGATAGAGCCCAAAAGAATTCTGGAGATAGGAACATTTACCGGATATAGCGGAATATGTTTGGCAAAAGGATTAACAGGCGATGGAAAAATAATCACAATTGATATTAATGCAGAACTAACTCCAATGGTAAAAAAATATGTGGCATTGGAAAATCTTCAACATAAATTTGATATCAGGGTTGGAAATGCATTGGATATTATTCCAGCACTTGATGAAGTGTTTGATCTGGTTTTTATTGATGCAGATAAAATAAATTACACTAATTATTTTGATGCTGTAATTGATAAAGTAAGAACCGGGGGATGGATATTGGCTGATAATGTTTTATGGGATGGAAAAGTGATTGATGCAAAAAAAGATAAAGACACAAGTGCAATTGATAATTACAATAAAAAAATAAAGGCAGATATGAGAGTTGAAAATGTCATCGTAAGTATAAGGGATGGGATTTCCATTGCCCGAAAAATTGGATAAGGCACAATTTCCTGTACAATACACAGCAGTTTAGCTGCGTTTATAGCGATAATTTTATTGCCGGAAAAGCACAAGCCGGCTTTTATGAAAAAAAATTCTTACACTTTTATCTTGCTTTTTATTTTGCGCACCGTATATGCAGGCGGGCAAAGTGAAGCTGTATTAAGTTATATTGACCATTATAAATGGATTGCAATTGAACAAATGCATGCCTATAACATTCCGGCAAGCATAACCTTAGCCCAGGGCATTCTTGAAAGTGGTGCGGGCATGAGTGAACTTGCCGAAAAATCTAATAATCATTTCGGAATAAAATGCCATGAAAACTGGAAGGGAGATAAAGTATATTATGATGATGATGCTGAGGATGAATGTTTCAGAAAATATAAAAAAGTAGAAGATTCTTATGCAGATCATTCAGAATTTTTAACCAATAGCAATCGCTACCAAAAGTTATTTGAATTAAAAATTACAGATTATAAAGGCTGGGCAAAGGGACTAAAATCTGCCGGTTATGCAACAAATCCTAAATATGCCGAATTATTAATTGATATTATTGAGAAATATGAATTATATGATTATGATGCAATGACTACTGCCGAATTAAAAAAAGATAAACCAAAAAAGAAAGAATATAAGGAAGATAAAAATAATGATATAGCAGAAACAGGTGATCAGCATTTTAACTGGAGCGGTTATAAGGAACATGTTTTTTATTTTAACCGCATCCCAGCAGTTACTATAAAAGAAAATGACTCACCTGCAAAACTTGCACAAGAACATCAAACTAAGGTCAGCAATTTATTAAAATATAACGACCTTACAGCTAATGATTCACTTCAGCCCGGTACAAATTTTTATTTACAGCCCAAGCGAAAAAAAGGAAAAGAAAAATTTCATGTTGTAA
>JACMJP010000478.1 GCA_014380545.1 Chitinophagales bacterium
TATCGCTTGTGCTTGCAATTGTTTCCGCTATTTTACTCGATTATAAAATTGTGAGTCCGTTTACATTGTTATTATTTGCAGCTTATTTTGCGTTGCTTGGAAATTTACAATATATCGTTACTGTTTTAAAAGGCAGGTTAAAGGTTTCGGGTGGTTCTGTTGCGCATATAGGTTTTGCAATTTTATTAGTAGGTATTTTAATTTCAAATGCAAACCAGCAGGTAATCTCCAGAAATGAATTAGGTATTGAATACGGAGAAGGTTTTGATGCCAAGGCGACAAAAGAAAATATTCTGCTTTATAAAAATCAGCCCATGCCAATGGGGGATTATATTGTAACCTATAAAGGCGATTCCACAGTTGACAGGCAAACAACTTTTACTGTGCATTATGAGAAAATTGATAAGAAGACAGGAAAGGTTGATTATACTTTTGATTTATATCCTTATTTATTATTAGATAAAAAATCACAGAACCTTTCACCGAATCCGGACACAAAACATTACCTGAGTCAGGATGTATTTACACATATTTCATCAATTCCAGCCAAAGAAGCAAATGCTGCTGAGCAGAATACTATTGAGCATACAATAAGTGCGGGCGACACAATTTTTATTTCAAGGGGAATATTAATTCTTGAAAAAATAAATCGATATACTAGTGGTGACACAATTACTGCAGGTGCGCAATTCATTGCATTAATTGCCGGTGAAAAAACCCCTGCTGAAGCAAAATTGCATATAATAAATAATCAATTAATAACCGAACCTGTTGCTATTGAAAATGGCACAATCATTATTGACTTTAAAAATATTATCCCTGAAAAAAATCAATTTATCGTTTCTACTACTGAAGAAAATTCGAAGGACGACTGGATCATTATGAAAGCAATTATCTTCCCGATGATAAATTTAGTTTGGTTTGGCTCTATCGTAATGGCAATAGGGTTTTTTATAAGCATGCTGAGAAGAATAAGGGAAAATAAAATTACATCTGCTCAATAAATAAAAGTGGAAATTAAAAATGTAATTATGGTCGGAACTGGAAATGTTGCATGGCATTTAACAAAAGCTTTTCATAAGTTTGGAATAGCAGTAGAACAAATTGTAGGAAGAAATGAAGAGCAGGCAAAAGAAATTGCCGGGTTAATAAATATAAATTACACAACTGATCTTTCTGCTTTAAAGCATATTGATGGTATTTATTTAATTGCCGTAAATGATTCTGCAATTGCTGATGTGGCAAAACAGATATATAAACCCGGTAGAAAATTAATTCATTGCGGCGGCGGAGTGAATAAAAATGTTCTGATACAAGATGGAAATAAAGCTGGTGTATTTTATCCCATCTTATCTTTTAATAAAAATGTTGAGATAGATATTGCCAAAGCAATAATTTGTGTGGACAGCAATGATACTGAATTAACAAATGCTTTATTTGCACTCGCAAAAAAAATGAGTGCGCATGTGTATAAATTAAATGATGAGCAACGCCTGGTGTTAAATATGAGTGCAGTATGGGTGAATAATTTCAGCAATCATTTATTTACAATAGCTGA
>JACMJP010000479.1 GCA_014380545.1 Chitinophagales bacterium
GGGGTCATGGTGAAGATGTGCATTTTACGAGATGGGATGGAATTAATTTTACTTCACCCCTTATGTTAGACCCGATGGATATGTCCATTTTCACAGCCTCCTGGGCAGGGCCTGACCTTGCAACTTTTGGTGATACAATGTATGTAGTATTTAAAGAAAACCCTGAGGACATTGCACCGATCTATTGCTTGCATTCTTATGATGGTGGTTTTACTTTTTCCGATCCAGTGATTGTTGATGGAATGATTGGCGATAATATTTCAAGGTTTCCATCTGTAACTGTTAATGATGAGGGGCAACCCATTGTTGCTTTCATGAAATTAGATTCTGATTTTGGCAATGCGCAGTATGTTGTTTCAACTTCTGATGATTTTGGGAATAGTTTTAATATGGATGTTTTGGCAAGTGATTTTTCAGGTGGTGAAGTTTGCGATTGCTGCCCGGTTGGTGTAACTGCAAAAGATAATTATGTAGCAACTTTATACAGAGATAATTTAGATAATCTGCGCAATTCATGGGCGGGTATTTCAACCACCGGCGGAGATATGTTTATGAACGGAATACAAATAGATCAAACCGATTGGATAATTAATGCTTGTCCATCAAGTGGGCCTGATGGTGTAATTATAAACGATAGTTTATATTCTGTTTTCATGAGTGCCGGAGAAGGTGACAGCCGGGTATATTTTTCTGCATCATCTTTAAGTGCATTAACTGATGAACCTGATGTTCGGTTAACTGATGAATTTACTGAATTGAGTTTACAAAATTATCCCCGCATAGCAAACTATGGTTATACTACCGCAATTGTATGGAAACAAAATGTAAATACTGAATCAGAAATTCCAATTCTATTTACAGAAAATATTACAGAAGGTTTGCCTGCTATTTATGATAGTGTTGCATATCTTGATTATTACGGGTTAGAAAATGCAGATGTTGCTGTTTCATCCACAGCAGTTCATGTAGTATGGCAGGATAACTATAATGATGTGGTGATGTATAGAAAAGGAACGTATGCGGATCCTGTTTCAATAAATGAACAATTAGAAAGTGATGTAATTAAAATCTATCCTAACCCTGCAGAAGACTTTGTGTATGTTGAATATAGAAGCAATGAAAAAGTTTTACCCGAAGTTTCTGATATAACAGGCAGAAAATATGTAATTGACTATACAATTTTTGAAAACGAAATAAAAATAAACACATCGTCTTTACCGAAAGGAATATATTTTTTAAGTGTTCACGATAGTGATTCTAACTATACCGGAAAGTTCTTAATTAAATAAATTTAGAATATTAAAAAGATTCATTTATCCTTTAGTTTCTTACGAATATAACAGAAATAAATAACCTTCCGTCAGCCCGGGCAATTTTCGGTCGGCGGGGACGCCGACCGGGGACAAAATTTACTTTTATTTCCAGTAAATTTACTCCGCAATAAACTTCAACTCCTCCAATAGTTTGGCTGGTTTATTTACATCTCCTATATAATATCCGCCACCGTGTTTCACCAGTTTAATTTCACTATCCTTTAATGATTTATCGCTGCACATTTCCAAACCTTTAATATAAAAATATTCCAGGTCCGGATTATACAATTTAAATTGTTGAATAATATTCACACCTGCTCTTAGTTCTTTTATTATTCCGGAGGGAAAAGATAAAACATGAATAAAATCTTCATATTTAAGAAGCTCTTTTTTGAATGCTTCTTCCGCTGTTACTTCCATTTTACAAAAATACGATGTTTTTGAACGCAATAAGCAGAATTATAAAATTAAAAACTCTCATGAAAACAAAGGGCAAGTATAAATTAAAGAATGTGCATTACTCAGGGTTATTTTCGGGTAATTCGGGGGTCACTGAAACCGTGCTTTTCAGGAAAATTTATGATACAATATATCTATTGAGTTTTCAGAGAGAAATACAGTATACTTCTTTACAAAATAATTCCATTACAATAAATATAGAAAATTTAGAAAATGGTATTTATTTAATTAAAGCAAC
>JACMJP010000480.1 GCA_014380545.1 Chitinophagales bacterium
GTACCAAATGCACAATCAACAACATAATATGCCGAATCAATATTTGCACCTGAGCCAATTGTGTAACCTGAATTTAAGATGGCAACATCAGGACCAACGACGGCCTGAACAGATCCGGCGCCTATATTCCGTAAATTAATTTGTGCGGTTCCTACATAGGTTCCGGAACCATAAGAGAGAATATTGAAATTTTCATCCAGATACATCTCATTTGTTCCGTCATCATTAAAATCAAAAATATACGTACCTGCATGGTCAGGGTCAAGGTCGGTGTAAACAATTTGTGCGTTGCTTTTATCAGCTATAAATAAAAATGTTCCGGCTAATGCAGAATAGTTTAACAGTTTGTTTTGTTTAAGTGTGTTCATAATTTTTGTTTTATTGTTTTACAAATTTTTGTGAAATACTTTGTTGTTCATCAGAAATATTAATTGTGTACATTCCATTTTGCATGTCAGAAATGTCTAATTGAATTTGATCAGCATTTTCAATAACGATTGTTTTTATACTTTCTCCGATAATATTATAAACATCAATTTTTAGTTTATCAGAATTAAATCCATCAGCATCAATAAATAAATTGTTTTGTGCAGGATTTGGATAAATGTTTATGTATAATGCGCTATCTGAATTCATATCGCCAATTCTGCAGGCCGCTGTTGTAAATGATTGCAGATTTGAAAAAGCGGATATACTTCCATCAGTGCATATACATTTTATCTGATAAATATAATTTGCATTACAATCTAAGCCTGCAATTGTTTTTGACATGTTTGGAGCGGGTATGGTTTTATTTATCCATCCTGATGTTCCGGCTTTGCGGTAACGCAACAAATATTTAGCTGCTCCCTCAACCGGTAACCATTTAATTTTTGCAGAATTTGAAGTTATAGCTGTAACTCCCAAAGGTGAAGGAGTATCACAGGAGTTTGTTGCGCCGGCAGGAATTGGAGTGTTTGGTGCAGACTGATAAGCATAATCCTTTATTATTAATTCGCTTATGCCAAAGGAGCCAATATGTAAATTCATTCGCACCCAGCCATAATAATTTTCGCCCTCAACTATCATTTTTAATCCTGCATATTTATCACCGGTATCGTCCCAGCCACCATCAAAATCACAAACACCTCCCCATGAATACTGCCATGCAACATTATTTTTTTCAAAGTCTAAAGATGGTGAAATAAGGTCTCCGGTATTTAACGCAGATGCTACATGCGCATCACACATGGCAGTAATAAAACTTCCATAGTATGTAGAAAAAGCAAAAGTATTTGTTTGAAGTGAGCCCGCCACCTTATTTGAATTGTAACCATTTATTATCAATGCTATTCTGCTATCATCTTCATAGGCCGGAGCAGATGTATATTGATTTGAAAGGATAAGAGAAAAATCGCTGATGCCATCATTATTTAAATCTAATGGTGATATATCAATCCATGGTTCTTCAGTTGCGTTAAAAAAAAGATCCGGATCAAGGTCAGTATAAATAATTTGCGCTTCAATAGAATTACCAAGTGATAATAAACCAGTGGTTAATGCAGAATAAGCTGTAAGCTTTTTTGTGTAAGTGTTGTTTTTCATAGTATAAAGTTTTGTAACCCTTAAATTTAAGCTGCTATTGTGAAAGAGATTTGTCATTTTGGGTGAACTGACTGATTTAATGGGTGAAATGCAGGGTTGAGTTAGGGAACGAAAAATAAAAAATTGAAGTAAAGAGAAATGCAATTAAAGAACTAAAGTGCATTAATGAAAAATGCCAAAAATGAATTTTTATTTTCACTTTTGGCATTGAAAAAAATAAATTTACCTACAAATAATTATTGCTTCACAAATTTATCAGCAACACTTTGCATTCCGTCAGAAATATTAACTGTGTAAATTCCGCTTTGTAATTCTGAAACATTCAGCTGCATGTTATCATCATAATTCATTTCAAATGATGCTACTCTCTCTCCAATAACATTAAATATTTCAACTGTTACTCTTTCTGCAGTAAATCCATCAGCATAAATATTTACAAAAGATTGTGCAGGATTTGGAGATAGGCTTAAACCAATATCGCCTTCACCATCTGTTGCTCCAATTCTGCATGCGCCAGTTGTGAATGTTGCAATTTCAGAATATTCTGATAAGCCTATTTCTACACCATCAGAACAAACTGCTGCTACCTGGTATTCATAAGTTGTGCTGCAATCAAGGCCCATAAGTCTGATCTTTGTTTTTGCAGTATGTTCTTTTTGCCATGTGTCAGATCCTTCAACACGATAGCGCACTTTATAATTACTTGCGCCATCTATGGTGCTCCAGGCAAGTTTAGCTCCGGTGCTTAAAACATTTACTACTGTAACTGAAGGTGTTTCGCAGGTAAGACCACCTCCGCCGCCCATATCTCCTGCAGCGATTTCAGTATCAGGTGTCGCATCATATGCATAATCTTTAATTGTGAGGCTAACTGGCGCAACTGTTCCGTCCATTCTTATCCATCCGTAATGGGTATTACCACCAACAATGAATTTTACTCCAAGGTATTTATCAGTTTGATCAGCAAATGCACCATAAGTTACTCCCCCATAAATGGAAGCCAAAAATGCTACATTATAAAAGCTGATAAAATCTCCGCCAGTACCAATAGCATCTCCTGAATTAAGAGCGGAACCATAAGGAAGGAAACCGTAATAACCAATCACTTCATTAGAAGAATTTCCGAATGCATAAACGGATGTTGTGATGGAACCAAATACCCTTGCAAATGACCAGCTTCCGCCTGATGTTGATGTTGCCTGGAAGAGGAAATCATCGGCAGCATCTGCATTCATGTCAAGAAAAAAGAGATCACCTATTTCTACAGCTTCATCTGTAATATCTGTGTACACTACCTGCCCTTTTGCTTCAGAGCCCACTGCAAGGAAGGCTCCTGCCAGTGCTGAGTAACCAGCAAGCTTACCGGTGTTGTTTTTAGCGTTAATGTTTTTCATAATGTTTGTTTTTTGAGTTGTTAAAAAATATTTAATGAATAGATGTTTATGCAGGAATTTTTTTTAAAAATTATTCTTCCCCTTAAAGTTAGAAAAAAGTATTTCAGAAACAAGAAAATAAAGTAAGGAAATTTTTTGTGACACTTTTATTACGAAAATAAAAAATGCCAAAAATGATATATTTCATTTTTGGCATTCGCACTATGATTTTATAAGTATAAAGATAGTTTTTAATCTGCCTGGTCACTGGACGTAAAGGAAGCCAGTGCACACATTTAAAATTTTAGTTTCTTTGACATTTCGCATTTTTAATAATCTCCCAGTGTTTCTTCTAACTGTGCAAGTGCTTTATCTTTTTGTTCGTTGCTTGGGGCTATGCCATGCCACTCATGTGTTCCTTCCATAAAATCAACACCTTTGCCCATTACAGTATGCATCATGATCATAATGGGTTTTCCTTTTCCAACAAAGGATTGGGCATGTTTTATTGTAGCAATTACCTGTTCAATATCATTTCCCTCTTTTAATTCAATTACTTCCCAACCGAATGCAAGCCATTTTGCTTTTAAATCGCCAAGGTGCATTACTTTATATGTAGGTCCGTCAATTTGCTGACCGTTATAATCAATTGTGGAAATAAGATTGTCTACTTTATGATGTGCAGCAAACATAGCTGCTTCCCAAATCTGTCCTTCATCCATTTCGCCATCGCCATGTAATGAGTACACAAGATTTTTTTCGCCATTTAATTTTTTGGTTAATGCTGCGCCAATTGCAACACTTAATCCCTGTCCTAAACTTCCGCTTGCTATTCTTATGCCCGGTAAATGCTCTGCAGTTGCAGGATGTCCCTGTAACCGTGAATCTATTTTTCTGAATGTGGCTAATTCTTTGGCCGGAAAATATCCGCTTCTTGCAAGTACGCTATACCAAACGGGTGAAATATGCCCGTTGCTTAAAAAGAAAACATCTTCCCCTGTAGCATCCATATTAAAATTTTTATCGTGCTGCATTATTTCAAAGTATAATGCAACAAAATATTCAGTGCAGCCAAGACTTCCTCCGGGGTGCCCGCTCTGACAACCATGCACTTCACGAACAATATCCCTGCGAACCTGGGAGCATATTTTTTTTAATTGTGTTATATCAGCCATATTTTTTTTGATGTTTTACTTTTTTGCAGCCGCAAAAATAGTTTTTGTTTACTGCTGTGTTTATTTATTAATCCACATATATCTTTAATGTGATCCTAAACATGACGGCGGGTATAAAACATTCGCTGCATTGCCAGCATTCTCAGCGGCATTATGATGCAACAGTACTTTCATGTAACTTCGTCTTTACAATAATTTAAAACCATACGAACTTCATGCAGCGTCTACTTCTCCTTGCCTCTACTTTATATTTTTCTTTTACATACACTCATGCACAAATTGTAATAAACGAAGCCAGCAACCGCAACGCCTCTCAAATTTTAGATGAAGATGGGGATTATGAAGACTGGTTTGAATTATACAATGCAGGAAGTGATGCTATTAATTTGAATAATTATACAATTACGGATGATTCTCTTGTATTAAATAAATGGATATTTCCGAACATCATTCTTAACCCCGCAAATTATTTATTGGTTTATGCTTCAGGGAAAAACAGAATGCCTGATCTCACGACCGATCATTGGGAAATGCCTGTAGATGAAAATATTTCTTGGAGTTATATAATTCCTGATGCAACAATCCCCGCCGACTGGATGGAAAATTACTTTGATGTAAGTTCATGGGCATCCGGTAAAGCGGGTATTGGTTATGGTGATGCTGATGATACAACAATTGTTGCTGATGCAACGATTGCGCAATATCTACGATATGAATTTGAAATAACAGATACATCAAAAATAACGGATGCAATTTTTAATCTGGATTATGATGATGGATTTGTTGCCTATTTAAATGGGAATGCAATTGCATGGAATGGAGTTGATCCTTTTTCTGCATATAATAATACAAGTTATATAGATCATGAAGCTGTGATGTATGCAGGTTATGCACCCGAACAATTTTTTATGGATGCTGCAACAATACATACATATTTAATTGAAGGAATAAATGTACTTGCTGTTGAAGTGCATAATGTTAGCCCGGGTTCAAGCGACTTAACTGCAAGACCATTTTTATCTTTTGGAATTAATACAGCGGATGTTATCTGGGATGCTGACCTGCCCATTTGGTTTAATACATTTTATAGTGGAACAAATCTGCATACAAATTTTAAAATTGGAACCGGGGGAGAAAAATTATTTTTAAGTAATGATGCCGGAGATATTATTGATAAATTATTAGTTGATGATCTTGAAACTGATTTTTCCATTGGAAGAAAAACAGATGGAAATGACACCATTCAAATATTTGCTGTTGCAACTCCCGGAGCAAGTAATGGGTTATCTTCTTCTTATGAAGGATATGTTGGAACGCCAACATTTACTTTAGGTGCAGGTTTTTATGATGGAACTATTAAAGTTGCACTTAATGCACCTGCCGGAGATGTTTCTGTTTATTATACATTAAACGGAGAAATTCCGACTACGGATGATTATATATATTCTGATTCAATAACAGTTTCTGCAACAACAGTTATAAAAGCAAGATGTTTTGATAATACAAATGTTTTATTGCCCGGAAAAACAATTACAAATACTTTTTTTATAGATGAAACCATTGAAGTTCCTGTAATTTCTATTACAACTAATAATAATAATTTATACGGATGGGAAGGTATATATGATAACTGGTGGACCGACTGGAAAAAACCCTGTTATATTGAGTATTTTGATTCTGTTCATTTTAATGCGTTTGAACAAAATTCAGGAATTAAAATAGATGGTGGTGCAGGTGGCAGCAGAAGTTTAGCACAAAAAAGTTTTCGCATAGAACCTGATAATGGAGTGTATGGGGATGGGACATTAAATTATCCTATTATTCCCCGGCTCTGGTATGTAAATGAATATGAAACTTTTTATTTGCGCAACGGAAGTAATATGAGTAATGTGCTGCCCTATAAAGATGCATTTATGACCCGCACTGCTGACGGTACATTAAATGAACACATGGCATATACACCAATTGTTGTTTTTCTGAATGGTGAATATTGGGGCCTTTATGAATTGAGAGATAAATTAGATGAACCACATTTTGATCATGCACATAATGTGGATCCGGAAAATCTTGATCTGCTCTCTTTGAGTTATTGGTATGGATCTGTAATGCGCACATTAAGTGGAAGCGATAGTGACTGGATAGAAATGCGGGATTATTTAACCTATTATCCAACGCCGGAAGATTCAGACTTTTTTGATATTGCAAATCAATATTTAGATGTATATCAATTCGCTGATTATTTAATCGGCGAAACATATTTGGGAAATGCAGACTGGCCCTGGAATAATATTAAAATATGGCGGGACAGGGGAGGTGATAATAAATGGAAATACGGTTTAATTGATGTTGAATGGGGGCTTGGTTATTATGCATGGACAAATGCATATAGCGACATGATCAATTACCTGTTATATAATAATTCTAACATAGAACCATTTTATGCATTAAAACAAAATGAACGCTTCCGCAATTATTTTATTAACCGCTATGCTGATTTAATGAATACAACTTTTCTTTATGATCGCATGGAAGCTATGGAAGATACGATCTTTAATGAAGTGAACGGTGAATTGCCAAGACAATGGGAAAAATGGTGGGGCGGAGCATTAGCGGACCAGATAGCAACTTTTAATGATTACAGGTTTGGGTTATTGGATGATCTTGCTATAAGAACGGAAAATGTGCGCACTCATATTGAGAGTAATTTTTATTTAGATGGTCAGGTTGAATTAACACTTGATGTATTTCCTTTAGAAGCAGGTAAAATAAAAATAAGCACACTCACAATTTATGATATGCCCTGGAGCGGAGTGTACTTTGATGGTGTTCCTGTTACAATTACAGCTGTTGCCAATACTGGTTATACATTCGACCATTGGAGTGTAAATGATTTTATAGTGGATACAGTAAATGCATCTTTCACTAATAACATTACAAGTGATCAATTATTTACTGCATATTTTTCAGGCGAAGCAGCAAATGAAGAAATTACCATCAGTGAAATTAATTACAACAGTGAAGCCAGTGTAAACTCAGGTGACTGGTTTGAGATTTATAATTACGGAGATGCTACTGTAAATATTTCAAGCTGGAAAATTCAGGACAGTGATCCTTTGCATAGTTATGTAATTCCTGAAAATATTTTTATTGCTCCTGAATCAAGAATTGTTTTTGTTTCTGATACTTTATTATTTCAACAACAACATCCCGGAATAAATTATTTAGGACCCGTGGGTTTTAATCTGAGTAACAATTCTGATTATATTAAAATATTTAATGACAGAAGTGAATTAAAAGTACAAATGTTATATGCTGATTCATCACCCTGGCCACTTGGCGCAAATGGAGAAGGAAGAACGCTCGAATTAATTGATGCTGCTATTGATTTGAATAATCCGGATAACTGGTTTGATGGGTGTATTGGCGGCTCACCCGGTGAAGCATATACTTCATGTAATGATGCTATTATTATTTCGGAAATAAATTATAATTCAATAGATACTGCTAATAGTGAAGATTGGATTGAAATTAGAAATATTAGTGAAACAGCAATTGATATTGGAGGATGGAAATTTATGGATGATAGTATTGGCACTGAACACGAATATTATGTTCCTTCACCAAAAATAATTTTACCACATACAAATTATATTCTTGCGCAAAATGATTTTGCTTTTGAAACACAACATACTGATATAACAAATTATAACGGACCGTTTGGTTTTAACTTAAATGGAGGAGGAGAGTGGCTTCGTTTATACGACACCACAGGAATATTACGAAACAGCATACATTATGATGATGACCTGCCATGGAATACAGGTGCAGATGGAAATGGTTATACACTTGAATTAATTGATTCGCTCGGTAAAATGAATGAAGCAGATAACTGGACAATCATTTGTCCGCAGGGTTCACCGGGAGAATATGCTTCAACTCCCTGTTATGATACAGTAGTTATTGATACAACAGATAATATTCTTTCAGAGGAAATAATGTTTCTATCATTATCTCCAAATCCGGCATCTGATTTTACAATATTGACTATTCAAGATTTGCAGGCAGAAAATATAACAATTGAATTAATGGATATTAATGGAACATTGCGACAAAATATTTATGAAGGAAAATTAAATGCGGAACAATATATAATTTCTACAAAGAATCTTCCAACAGGTATTTATTTTATTTCTGTTATAACAGATCAGGGGAGGAGTTTAATGAAGTTTGTGAAGGAATAGTATTTCTAACATGCTGAATATTAAGAAACACCCATATAGTTTATTTTTATTTGCAGTTGTTTTTCTTTCGCCAATTTCATTTATTCAAATAGCAAATCATGCTATAGATGTAGAACTTCATGACACATACTTTATAATCTCAGGTAAACATGCTATCTGGTTAGTCGATATTATTTTTATTTTTTTGTGGTTCATTTATTTTACATTGAGGAAAATTATTTGGTCAATATTGTTGACATGGTTACATGTCTTAGTTACTATTGGATTTCTTTTTATAATACTTTTCCCTTTCTCCAATTTCTTTAATCTCCCTAAAAGATATGATAGTGAAGCAGGATATGAAACAGTAGCATTCTATGGCGATATAAATAGAATTGTTTCAATTTTCGCTATTGTTTTATTTTTTACTCAAATGCTTTTTATAATAAATATTATTGTTGGAGTGATATTAAAAACTAAAAACTCCGATAATAAATAACCGCCTTCATCCGATACTCTTCTTCGAATCTTTTACTCCTCCACCCTTCCTTTAATCTTATCTCCACTTTTATAAGAAGCATCAACCTCCTGCATTTCTTTTAGCTCTTCTTCTGTCCAGGGTTTTAATGTTATACCACTCAGATCGGGTTTTCCTGCATTTATCCATGCTGTGAACCAGAAGCTGCCGAGATTAATAATTGTTTCCCGCATGCGTCTTTCAACCATGTTGTCAATTAGTGTATTATAAGTAAGTGTATATTCTTTTGAATAAGTGCGCACAGTAGTTTGTCCTCTTGTTTCGTAACTGTATTTTCTATCGGCAGGAAATTCAGTATTTAATTGTGCTTCAAAATTTAAAACTGTATCGCTCATGAGGTTACTCATCAAAACAATATCCCATATTTTTTTATTTATATCAGGAATATATTCTGCAGTGCCAACAACATAATCATATTTCTCCCCAAGCAATTCAGGAATTCTGGACTCCCAAAATGCATGAATGCCATGCTGATTCGTTAATTGTCCGTTATAATTTTCATTACAATGCAGAGGCACATGTGCATCAGCAATATAATGTCCGAGCTCTGCAGTTGTTTTTAGGATCTTATTTGCATCTTTTGCTTTCATTGCATCAGAGAGCCAAAACATCATACGTTCAATATGCCATGGAACAATCCCATAAGCCTGCAAAGTGTCTTCAGGATATTTAATAATGGCATCATTCCATTTGTGCGGCAACGCTGAAAAAGGATAAGTACCAAAATGTGTCAGATCAATATAATGTTTTGGTGCTTCACCTTCCACCGCATATCTTCTTTTATCCGGATCAACAGCATGTTCAGCTATATAATCTGCATGCGGTTTATAAAATGCAAATAATTCCTGCGGCAAAGTAAATAATGCCATGTGGTTAATTCTCTGATGCGCCCAAAAACCCCAGGGAGCAGATGCAGATTTAGCGTAAAGAATACTAAAGGAGAAGAATAATATAGTAATTATCTTTTTCATATTTTCTTTTGAGGTTCTCACTTCGGGTGAGGGTCTCAATAATTTGTATCAATTGAAAGCCTTACTTTCAGTGAGACCTTCAACAATCATTTCACATGCGAATGTAATCTCTTCTTGTGAAATAATTAAAGGGGGCGCAATGCGCAAACAATTGTCAGCAAATAAAAACCAGTCAACAAGAAGCCCCTGATTGTTGCTTTTATCAGAGTGCCCATGGCTGGTGTCCTCGCCAACCATCAATAATTTTTTAATTAATGAAAAATTAATATTACTATTCTCAAACTCCAGAGCAATCATTAATCCTTCACTCCTGAATGATTTTATTTTCGGATGAATTAACTGCGATTTAAATAATTGAGATTTCTTTTCAACTTCGGAAGTAATGTTTTTTTCAACTAAGAC
>JACMJP010000481.1 GCA_014380545.1 Chitinophagales bacterium
GTTAAATGTTTTTGAACTACAGGGAATCTATCGCCTGCGGCAGGAAGTTTTTATTGTTGAACAAAATTGTGCTTACTTAGATGCTGACGGAAAAGACCAGTTCAGTGATCATCTTTTTGGAGTTGATGATGACGGAAGAGTATTGGCATATTGCCGTATTGTTCAACCAGGCGTTTCATATCCCGAATTATCAATAGGCAGAGTTTCATCACATCCTGAAACAAGGGGAACAGGTCTCGGCAAAGTGGTAATGGATAAAGCCATTGCATTTATTGAAGATAAATATGGCAAAGCGGCAATTCGCATAGAAGCCCAACACTATCTGCAAAAATTTTATGAATCCTACGGATTTGAAATTTCGGGTGATGTATATGTTTTAGATGGTATCAATCATATTGAAATGGTAAAAAATACAGACAAAGTATTATCTAAAGTATAATTCAACATTTATTTTATTCTTTTATCTTGCCGCTCTCAAAAAGATTCTTAACATTTGTGCGATCAAAATTTTATCCAAATCTTAAAATGAATATTTATGGGTATGATGAAAGAGTTTAAAGACTTCGCAATGAAGGGCAGCTTAATTGACATCGCCGTTGGCTTTGTAATGGGTGTCGCATTTGCAAAAGTTACTTCAGCATTTATTGATGGAATCGTGATGCCGATTGTTGGAATGATACAAGGTAAAGATATGTCGCAATGGGTGGTTACACTTAAAAAAGGATATGTAGATGCCACAGGGAATATAATTCCTGCAGTAACTATTAAATACGGTACATTCATTTCTGTTGCAATTGAATTTATAATTGTGGCATTTGTAATGTTTATGGTAATAAAAGCAATAAATACAATGAAGAGAAAAGAAGCCGGGGTACCTGCTGCACCATTGCCGCCTACAAAAGAAGAAGTATTGCTAACTGAGATCCGTGACCTTTTAAAAAAATAATAATTACTTCAACTGTGGACAATATGGCTCCCGTTAATAGCGGGAGCCATTATAATTTTATACCTTCAAAATCCATATACAATTTCATCATACATTCATAAAAAAATATCAGGTATGAAAAAAATAATTCTATTGCTAACAGCTATTTATTTTTTATCAAATAACATGATGGCTCAAATTGAAATTGCTGCCGACACTACATGGAAAAGAGGAGGCGGTGCTGTATTAAATTTTAATCAGATTGGTTTAACTAACTGGGCAGCGGGTGGTGAAAGTGCATTGTCAACTGTTTTGCTTGCAAATTTTTTCGCTAATTATAAATTTGCAAAAACATCATGGGATAATACATTGAACATAAATTACGGATTAATTACAGCAAATAATTATGCTGACATACGCAAGAACGATGATAAAATTGAAATGAACAGTAAATACGGAAGATACGCCTTCGGAAAATTTTATTACAGTGCATTAATAAATTTTCTTACACAATTTACGGAAGGATTTGATTATGTATCAGACCCAGAAGCCCTGGATCCTATTTCAAATTTTTTGTCTCCCGGTTATTTAACTGTTGCACTTGGAATGGATTATAAACCGAATGATAAATTCTCCTTATTTCTTTCTCCGGCAACCGGAAAATTTACGATTGTAACAAATGATGCCATTTCAAATGAAATTATTGATTCGGTAAATTTAAAAAATCTTTATGGGGTGAAAGTTGGTGAAACAGTGAGAGCAGAATTTGGCGCTTCTGTAATTGCAGCACTCACAACAAACCTTACTGAAAATGTAAGTGAAGTCGGTAAACTTACATTATTCAATAATTTCACAGACCCTATTGCACAAAACAGGGGAAATATTGATATTGGTTTTACAAATACAATTGCTATGAAATTAAATAAATTTATTACTGCAAGTTTATATCTTGAATTAATTTATGATCATGATATATTAATTCCAACTTATGATGAAAATGATGTTCAAACAGGAGTGAGCCCTAAAACGCAATTTAAGGAGGTAATTGGTTTTGGGTTCAGTTATAATTTCGGAGCGAAGTAATGTAATGCAGGAAAGGAGTTGAGAAGTCAGGTGTAAGGAGGAAAAGCAGTGGGAAGTCTATAGTCAACAGTCTGCATCAGCAGTTAGCAATATTCAGTCGGCACTAGCAATTAATGATTGCTATCTCAAAACTCAAATCAAATTACATTTCCTCCGCAACGTTGTGCATTCCACTTCTTCAATCAATTGATCTGCAATTTAATCGCATTTACACTTTAACTCCTTCCAACTATCCTTTTTTCAATCAAGCGGCATAAACACAATATACTTATCATAAAACCATGACTCACTGAAGTAATCCTGAATGGGGAATTTATAGATGAGTTGTTTAAATGGTGCAAGTTCCATTTCAAGGTTTCCGCCTTTCAATGCAATTAAACCGTTAGGCACATCATTAAAAGACAAGCCACGGCGAATTAAATTAATACTCCATTCATACAGTATCATAAAATCAGCAACAGCTCTTGTTATTATAAAATCATATTTCTCCTTTATATCTTCTGCCCTTATTTGCTCAACGGTAATGTTTCTCAATCCGAGTGCTTTATAAATTGCCTCCACAACCTGCACTTTTTTATCTATAGAATCAACTAAATGAAAATGTACATCAGGATACATAATAGCTAACGGAATTCCCGGAAATCCTCCGCCTGTGCCCAGGTCAAGTATTTGGGTGTTTGGTAAAAACTCAACAAACTTTGAAATGGCAAGTGAATGCAGCACATGATGCTGATAAATATTCTCAATATCCTGCCTGCTTACAACATTAATCTTCTGGTTCCAGAAATGATATAATGGTTGTATCTGTCTTATCTGCGATTGTTGTTTCGCATTCAGTTGAAAATATTTCAGTATTGCTTCCACAAAACAATGTTAGTTATAAAGATGGAAAGGAGGTAGTAACGGAATTATTTTTTTATTATTGGCAAAAATCACTGCTTCTAAAAAATTATTTTCTAATTTTTCACAAAAATTTACAGCTATGCCTATCAGAATGATTGAAGACGAACAACAACAACCGAAAAGTAATTTTCCAAAAGGTGGTGGCGGAAGAGGAGGTGGCGGCGGCGGAAACATACTCACAGCACTGATACCTTTGCTTTTTGGGTTATTCCGCAAAAACCCGAAGACAGGATTATTAATCCTTGGCATTGCCGTGGTTTTATATTTTGTATTCGGCAGGTCATGCAATACAGCTCAAATTACAGATAGTTTTTTTAGCACCGGTGCCGATTTCGATCCGCAGAAATTTGACAATGTTGAAGTGTATGAGCCATTAGCCGACAACACTAAAAATCCATTACCTGAAAAAATGTCCCTTGAAAAATTTGCCCCTGCAAGAAAGAACCAGGGAGCGCAGGGAAGCTGTGTAGGCTGGGGAAGCAGCTACAGTGCAAGAACAATTCTGGAGTCCATACGCACAGGCAAGGACCCAAATTCTATTGCATTCAGTCCATCTTATCTATATAATCAAATTGGTGTTAAAGGATGCCAGGGTGCGCTGCTTGAAGATGCAATGAATGTGATGAAAAATGAGGGACTTGTTCCTCTTACACAATTTCCCTATGATGAAAATGATTGCTCAAAACAGCCATCTTCTTCATTAAAACAAATGGCGGCACAATATAAAATGCCGGGATTTAATCGCCTTACAAGCGGAGATGCAAAAGGATATAACAACGAAACAGTGGATATGCTTGCCATGAAACAAAACATTGCGCAGGGTGCGCCGGTTGTTATTGGAATGATGGTGGGCGGAACATTTATGCAGAATATGATGGGCGAAGAAATGTGGTACCCTACGGAAAATGATGCAGACATGTATGGTTTCGGCGGGCACTGTATGACAGTTATAGGATATGATGATTATAAATATGGAAATGAAGGCGGGTTTCAGCTTATGAATAGCTGGGGACCTGAATGGGGGAAGAATGGAATTGGATGGATCAGCTATAGTGCTTTTAATTATTTCGCAAAAGAGGCTTATGGTATTTACCCGATGGGAAACCCAAATAAACCATTAAGCAATACATTAAATGTAAAATTCGGGTTGATAAATAATGAAGGCGGAAAAAATATTCCGCTGCAGAAAAAAAGTAATTACACATTTGCTACAAAAGCACCAGTTAAAAAACTTACAAAATTTAAAATTGAAGTAACGAATACATTAGAATGTTACACTTATATTTTCGGGCAGGAAACAGA
>JACMJP010000482.1 GCA_014380545.1 Chitinophagales bacterium
CAACATAAAATTCTATTTGCGTAAATTCAGGATTATGCGTTCTGTCCATTCCCTCATTGCGGAAATCTTTGCTGAATTCAAATACCCCATCATATCCTCCAACAATTAATCTTTTTAGATATAATTCATTTGCAATACGCAAATACAAGGTCATATCGAGTGTATTGTGATGTGTTTTAAAAGGTCTTGCAGCAGCGCCTCCATACAATGGTTGAAGAATAGGTGTTTCTACCTCAAGATATCCTTTCCCCGTTAAATAATTCCGCATGGTACTTACAATAATTGCCCGCTTTAAAAATGTTTCTTTCACCTGCGGATTTACTATAAGATCAACATAACGCATCCTATAGCGCTGTTCCGGATCAGTAAATGCATCAAACACATTTCCTTCTGCATCTGTTTTCACAATTGGCAAGGGGCGTAATGCTTTGCTCAGCAATTTAAATTCTTTTACATGAATAGTTGTCTCACCCATTTTTGTTGTGAATACGTATCCCTTCACACCAATGATGTCTCCTATATCCAGTAATTTTTTAAATACCTCATCGTATAATGTTTTATCCTCACCCGGACATATTTCATCACTTTTCAAATATATCTGAATTTTTCCTGCACTATCCTGCAATACTGCAAATGCAGCCTTGCCCATTAAGCGCACAGCCATTAATCTTCCTGCAAAACTTATGTCTTTAAATTTATCCGGATTAGCTGAAAATTCGTCCAGAATTTCCTTGCTGCTATAATGTATTTCAAATGCTTCTGCCGGATATGGTTCTACACCCAATTGTATTAATTTCTCTAAACTTTCCCTGCGTAAGATTTCCTGTTCACTTAATTGTTGCATGTAAAAAATTTTGCGCAAAAATACCAATTGAAAAATCCGCATACAGAATTATATTTCAATAAGCGCCAAAACATCTAAATTTGCAATCCATTATTTTTAAAATTAAAGAAACATCTCCCTTAAAAAACAAAAATTAAATGGAACTGGAAAAACAAAAAATAACTATCAGCACCCGGGATGGAAAAGCTATTAAAGTACCCCCGGAAGGAGCCCTCGGATTATTGGCAATCGGCTACAAAGGGCTTATTGCATGGCGGCAGGCACGAAGGGAATATGTGCAGCAAATGAAAAAAGAAAACAAGGAAGTTACGGAACAGGCAAACACTGAATTGCCCGAAATAAAAACAGACATTGACGAAAACGACAAACCGCTCCGGGAACCCGATAATAAGAGTTGAAATATATTGCGTTTGAGTTCCCGGTTAATCAAACTTACAATCATTAAACCTTTTAACTTTTAAACCTTGAAAACTATTATAACCTTTTAATAATATGGGTAAACGATTAGCAAAAAAAGTACTCCTTATAGGCTGGGATGCTGCAGACTGGAAAGTAATAACTCCTTTAATGGATGCAGGGCATATGCCTACCTTAGAAAAACTTATAAACGGGGGCGTAATGGGAAACTTTGCAACCCTCGATCCTCCCCTTTCACCCATGTTATGGACCTCTATTTCAACAGGTAAAAGGCCATATAAACATGGCATTCACGGCTTCACCGAGCCTGATGCTTCTGGGAAAGGTGTACGCCCATGCTACATCACCTCAAGAAAAGTAAAGGCACTCTGGAGCATTCTCAATCAGCATGGAATGAAAAGCCATGTTATAGGCTGGTGGCCTTCTCATCCGGCAGAGCCAATTAACGGAACGATGATCTCCAATCTTTATCAAAGGGCAACAAAACCTATTAATGAACCCTGGCCCATGGCAACCGGAACTGTGCATCCCGCAGAAAAACAGGACTTTTATGCAAAGCTTCGCATCCACCCTGCAGAACTTACAGCAGCACACATTCTCCCGTTTGTTCCCGATGCCGGAAAAGTTGACCAGGAAAAAGATAAACGTTTAAATGCCCTTGCAAAAATTCTTGCAGATTGTTCAAGTATTCATGCAGCAGCAACCTATATTCTTGAAAACGAAGAGTGGGATTTTGTTGGAGTGTATTTCGATGCAATAGATCACTTCTGCCATGGCTTTATGAAGTTCCATCCTCCGCAATTACCTCCGGTGCCTGATGATCTGTATAATTTGTATAAAGATGTTGTGATAAGCGGTTACAGGTTTCATGATATGATGCTCGACCGTTTAATTGAACTTGCCGGACCGGATGTAACTGTTATGCTTATTTCCGATCATGGTTTTCATCCTGATCACTTGCGTCCGCTTAAATTACCAAAAGAACCGGCGGCACCGGCATTGGAACACAGTCCTTATGGGATAGTTGTAATTAATGGACCGAACATTAAAAAAGATGAACGCATTTACGGTGCAAGTATACTTGATGTTACACCAACCATTCTCACAATGTATGGTTTGCCGGTTGGTGCAGACATGGATGGTAATGTGATGATCAACGCATTTGAAGGAGAAGTAAAACCTGAAAAAATTGCAAGCTGGGAAGATATACCCGGCGACAGCGGTCAGCATCCACCTGATAAAATGGAAGACCCTTATGCCGCTCATGAGGCACTGGAGCAACTCATTGAATTAGGATATGTGGAGCGACCGGATGAAAACGCTGAAAAAGCAATGCAAAAAACTATTGCTGAAAATAATTATTATCTCGCCCGGTCGTATATGAACGGAAGAAAATATGATGAAGCCGTTGAGATATTAGTGAAATTGGTAGATGAAAATGCGGATGCTACCCGCTATGCCATGCGCCTTGCACATTGTTATCAAACACAAAATAAAGTTGCCGAATGCCGTGAAGTATTAAATAAAATAAAACAGGCAAACGAAGGAAAAGATATGACGAATATTAAAGTGATGGAAGGCACTTTATTATTAATTGAGAATAAGCCTGAAGATGCAATGAAGTTGTTTGAAGACATAGAAAAAAACACAGCCGGTAGTGCAAGATTAAATATGCAGCTCGGTAAAGCCTATCTGCAAATGAAGAGGTGGAATAAGGCGGTAAAATCATTTACTAAAGAATTAGAATATGATCCGGGAAGTGCACAGGCATATCATGGGTTAGCAGTTGCTCAATTAAGACTTGGGAAATTTGAAGCAGCCATTGATAATTTATTAAATGCGGTTGGTCTTACTTATTTTTTCCCATTTGCACATTATCATCTTGGTGAAGCATTATATAAAATTGGCGAATACGCAAAAGCTGCAGAAGCATTTGAAGTATGTTTAAAAATGAGTCCTGGAATAAATAAAGCCCGTGTATGGCTAAATAAAATTTATACCGAGCATTTAAAAAACCCTGAAGCAGCACAGGAAGTAAAACAATCAATGAAAGACCATTTAAAAGGATCAATAGTAGTTGTTTCGGGTTTGCCAAGATCAGGAACAAGTATGATGATGCAAATGCTTGATACAGCTGGATTGGATATATTTTCTGATGGCGTTCGCAAATCAGATGATAATAATCCGAAAGGATACTATGAGCATGAACTTGTAAAAGCAATTACAAAAAATAAGAGCTGGTTAGATGATGCAGTAGGTAAGACGGTAAAGGTTATTTCACATCTTTTATTTGAGTTACCTGCCAAATATCAATATAAAATTATTTTCATGGAACGCAATATTGATGAAGTATTAATGAGCCAACATAAAATGCTTGTGCGGGACGGGAAAGCAAAAGAAGGCGCAATTAATTTAAAACTTGTAAATAATTATATGCAGAACATTGAGCGGGTAAAAAAATGGGCTCCGCAACAGGAACATGTGAAAATACATTTTGTATCACATGCGAATATGATAAATAATCCGTTAGAAGAATTGCAAAAGGTAAATGATTTTCTGGGTGGCGGTCTAGATATTAAAGCTATGGCTGCAGTAATTGATAAAAGTTTACACAGAGAAAAAATAAATAAATGATTTCATCAGATGCTTCCATCTGATTCAACGAAATGAAGATGAAAAATAAAAACAATCAACTAAAGAGATTAGCACAATATACTTCAGCATCTGCAGCATTTCTTGCAATGCATAATGAAGCAGGTGCTGTGGTAAGTTACCGGGATATTGATCCTGATTCAACAATTAATTCAAATGATACTATCCTACTGGATATTGATCTTAATGGAACAAATGATATCATGTTTTGGATAGAAAGCTCTGCCGGTACAATTGAAACTCCTGGTGGAGAATTCGTTCCTTACACTTATCGTTTTGCAAGAGCTTCTGCTCTTGGCTATAATGTTTTAATTGGTGATAATGCATCAAATTCAGGATATGTATTTCAAAATGCATATCAGTTTTTATCAGGTGAATTAATCGGAGATACATTACCACTCTATTTTGCTGATGATGCATTTTTAGCAGGTGCAATTATTTCCTCCGGTGTTCCTTACTATAGCGGAGGTCCATGGAGCGGTGCTGATGGGAAATTTATAGGCATCCGTTTTAAAATAGATGGCTTTCATCATTGGGCATGGATACGGCTGAGTGTTGGCACAGGTGGAAGTTTTATTACCGTTGAAGAACTTGCATATGATATGAGTGCTGATATTTCAATTACTGCAGGTATTATGTCGGCTGTTGAAACTCCGATACAAAATGAAAAACCTGAAATATATGCTGAGGGTTCTAATATTCATATTCATGTAAAAAATAACGAGGCTTTTACTTATTCAATTTTTAATTTAAGCGGAAAAATAATGCAGGAGGGAAACAGCAATGTTGCCTCTGCACAGGTATCATGCTTTGCGATCCCCTCAGGAATATATATAGTGCAGGTTTTTGATGGTACACTTGCTTATAAGGAAAAACTATTTATTCTTTCAGAATAAGATAATCTGAAAATGCTCCCTCAAACGGGGCATTTTTTTATTTACCTTTACAAACTAATTATTTATAGTTATCGTCTTAATGCTAATTCATAATACATGGAGCTCCAAAAAAAGAAACTCACAGCCTACTCAACACTTGCAATAACTTTTATGGCAATAAGCAGTGATGCAGATGCGCAGGTTATTTACACAGACATTGATCCTGATATAATACTAACAGAAAACGGCGACAGGACAGGAATTGATATTGATAATGATGGAACAAATAATCTATTGTTTAAAAAAAATAATATTGATGCTTCATTCACTTATCCTTATGGCGAATATACACTGAACATACAATACGGATTAAAATTTACAAGAGCAGAACCAGCTCCCGGAAATTCCCTTCTTGCAACTTATGGTTCGTATGGTTATGCTTATCCTTCAGTATTAAATGCCGGGGATTTAATAGATGGAAAACAGAACTGGCTTTCAGTTACTTCCCAAATAATGGGGCGGAATATTATTATTGATTTTACTTCTGAATCAGGGTTCAGTTATCAGCTAAATTATCTTTACGGATATTGGGAAGCAGAAACAACAGATAAATATTTGGGCGTAAAAATAAACATTAATGATAATACATTTTATGGTTGGGCCCGCTTAGATATAACAGAAGGCAGTGAGAGTTTAATTATAAAAGATTATGCAATTAATCTTGTGCCCGGTGCATCTATTGAGGCAGGGCAAATGGAAGGACCGGATGTAATTCAAAGTTTAAATGATAACACTGTTTCAGCTTACAGTTTTGAAAATACTATTTATGTAAATATTGCTAATCAAATTCAGAATATCATTCCTGTAAAAATATTTA
This sequence comes from Chitinophagales bacterium, assembly GCA_014380545.1. Classification (GTDB taxonomy): domain Bacteria; phylum Bacteroidota; class Bacteroidia; order Chitinophagales; family BACL12; genus JACMJP01. The sequence continues at coordinate 5,666 of JACMJP010000482.1, forward strand.
ACACTTCAGGTCAGGTTATTTTCTCAACTGAAATAAAAAATGGTAAAACAATTATTCCATTGGTTAATGTTGCAGCAGGAATTTACACTTTACAATTGCAGGGTGCTGATGGTGTTTATACAAAAAAAATAAATTTAAACTAAAAA
>JACMJP010000483.1 GCA_014380545.1 Chitinophagales bacterium
AGGATTATTTTTCTTCTCCTGCCTCTTAGCTCTTAATTCTAAAATAAATAATGTCGAAACAGAAACCTTCAATACCATCCGGAACAAGAGATTTTGGTCCTGTGGAAGTTGCAAAAAGGAATTATATCATTAATATAATTAGATCTGTATATGAATTATACGGCTACCAGCCATTGGAAACTCCTGTAATGGAAAACTTATCTACATTGATGGGCAAGTATGGAGCGGAAGGCGATAAATTATTATTTAAAATTTTAAATAGCGGTGATTGGGCAATAGAATTAAAAAAGAAAATTAACGCCGCTTCTATAAGCCAATATAATGACCTTATCCTTGTATCTGAAAAAGGATTGCGTTATGATCTTACAGTTCCATTTGCAAGATATGTTGTAATGAATCAAAATGAAATTACATTTCCGTTTAAGCGATATCAAATACAACCTGTATGGAGAGCTGACCGCCCGCAGAAAGGAAGATACAGGGAATTTTATCAGTGTGATGCAGATGTAATTGGCAGTAATTCATTATTGAATGAGATAGAACTTATTCAAATCATAAGCGATGTGTTTTCTAAATTAAATATCCATATTACAATTAAATTAAATAATCGCAAAATTTTAAATGGAATTGCTGAAATTACAGGTATGCCGGACAGAATTATAGATATTACAATAGCAGTAGATAAATATGATAAAATTGGAAGTGACGGTGTAAAGGAAGAGTTGAAACAGAAAGGCTTTAATGATGATAGTATTAAAAAAATATTTGAAATTATATTAATGCATAATGAACGTATTTTGTTTGGAGGGTTAGCTGCAAAGGATAGTTCAAACATTAATAATTTAAACTTTCTTAAAAGTATCGATGGGTACGCTAATTCAAATATATTTCAGAAAGGTGTTGAAGAAATGGATTATATTTTTGAAAGGGAAAATGACTTAATCTCTAATAATGTAAAAATAAAATTTGATATTACGCTGGCAAGAGGATTAAATTATTACACCGGAACTATTTTCGAAGTAGTTTCAAATGATGTGAAAATAGGAAGTATTCTTGGTGGTGGCAGATATGACGACCTCACAGGAATTTTTGGCTTACCGAATATGAGTGGAGTGGGTATTTCTTTTGGACTTGACAGAATCTATGACGTATTAACTGAATTAAATCTCTTTCCTGAAAATGCAATCACAGTAACAACTGTTTTAATTATTCCTTTTGATACTGAATGTGAAAACAAAGCAATAGAATACGCAACACAATTGCGCAGAGAAAATATCAGCACAGAAATTTATCCTGACCTGCAGGTAAAAATTGGAAAGAAATTTAAATACGCTGATGATAAAAATATTCCTTTTGCAATAGTGATTGGTTCAGATGAATTAAAAAATAATCTTGTATCAATCAAAAACATGAAAAGCGGTGAGCAAAAACAACTGACAATAGAAGAATTAATCACTGAGCTGAATAATGATATCAAATCCTATTCTGATTTTAGTGAATAATATTTTTTTGTTTCGCATTTAGTTTTTCGAATTTTGTATTTTTAATTATGGGACTTCTTACAAATCCTGATGCTTATTTTATGAACGAAGCACTGAAGCTTGAGCAAAAAGCATTTGATGAAGAT
>JACMJP010000484.1 GCA_014380545.1 Chitinophagales bacterium
AAACCTCGGCGCTAAAGCGGGTATTGCAATTAATCCCGGTACACCATTAAATATTTTACATCCTTTATTTCCTTATATTGATCTTGTGTGTTTAATGAGTGTGAATCCCGGTTTCGGCGGACAGCAATTTATTCGCACATCAATTGATAAAATTAAAAACCTCAAAAAATTATTGCTTGCTTCAAAACACAATGTATTAATTGAAATAGATGGTGGAGTGAAATTAGATAATGCACAACAGGTATTAGATGCAGGGGCCGATATATTAGTGAGTGGCAGTGGTATATTTCAGCATACTGATCCTTTAGCTGCAATACAAACATTAAAGTCACTGAAGCGCAATAATAAGGCTGCATAAATGTCGTTGAAGTTGAACATGTTTCGCTGGATATTTTTATTTATTCTTCTCTCCTGTTCATTTTTTGCTCAAACCCAAACTGCATTTGTTTATGGTATTGTTACAGATAATAAAAATAAACCGCTTGAAGATGTCCAAATAATTATTAATGGTGAAAATAGAGTAGCCACAACAACATTTAAAGATGGTAGTTATGGATTAAATGTTCCGATCAACGATACTGTTGTGTTAGTATTTAAAAGAATTGATTTTAAAGATGCTATTAGAAAAATAAGATTAACAGAAGCAGATACATTCAAATTAAATGTTGGTTTAACAGAAAGTAATGAGTTGAATCCTGTTGTAATTACTGAAACCAGGCGCAATGAAATTATTATGCAGATACCCATTGAAAAACTTGAATATATTCCTGATCCAACAGGCGATCCTTTAATTGCAATTTTAAAAAGATATGTTGTAAGTAATAATGAATTGAGTTCCCAATATTCCGTTCGTGGCGGAAATTATGATGAGAATTTAGTGTATGTGAATGATTTTGAAATTTATCGCCCTTTATTAATAAGAAGTGGGCAACAGGAAGGTTTGCCTTTTCCAAATTATGATCTTATCAGTGATGTTGGTTTTTCTGCAGGCGGTTTTGATGCCCAGTATGGTGATAAGTTATCCAGCGTTCTTGATATTCAATATAAAAAACCTAAAGATTTTGAAGCAGGTATAACTGCAAGTTTACTTGGTGCTTCTTTTTATTTTAATAATGGCAGCGACTCTGCAAGAGATTATTATTTATTTGGTGCACGATATAAAACAAACAAATATTTATTGAACGCCTTAAGTACGGAAGGGCAATATGAGCCGGTATTTTTTGATGTGCAGGGTTTATATGGAATTAATTTCAATAAAAAGTCAACACTGGAAATTCTGGGTAATTTCTCTTCCAATTCTTATAAATTTATTCCGCAATCTGCAGTTACTTCAACAGGTATTGTAAATTATGTAGTGCAGCTGCAGGTATTTTTTGAAGGACAGGAAGTTGATAAATATCTCACAGGTTTTGGCGGTGTTTCTTATCAGTATCGCCCGGATAAAAGAACAGGATATAAATTTCTTTTATCTACATATCGGTCATTAGAAGAAGAAACATTTGATGTGATAGGTGATTACTGGCTGGGATTAGTTGAAACAAATCTCGGCGATGAAAATTTTGGTGAAGCAAATCCGAATTATGGTTTAGGCGTAGGAACGTTTCAGAATTTTGCCAGAAATTATTTGGAGAGCACCGTTAGTAATATTGCGCATGAAGGGTATCATGAAGCAGGTGCACATTATATTCAGTGGGGAGCACGGGCGCAATATGAATATATTAATGATCAGTTAAAAGAATGGGAGTTATTAGATAGCGCAGGATATTCTTTACCCTATACAGGTGAAGAAGTTTTAATGCAGGATGTTTTGCGCACCGAAATTACACTTGAATCGCAGCGCTATAATGCTTTTATTCAGGATTCATGGACACCGGGAAAAGATGAACGTTTTACATTAACGGGTGGTGTGCGTTCCAGCTATTGGACAATTAATAAAGAGATCACTGTTACACCAAGAATTCAGTTTGCATGGAAACCTGAATTAAAAAATAAAGACAGTCTTGAAAGAGATGTTGTTTTTAAAGCGGCTACTGGTTTATATTATCAGCCACCTTTTTATCGTGAATTAAGGAATAGTTCAGGAGAAATAAATAAAAATGTACTATCGCAAAAATCTGCGCATGTATTAATTGGCGCTGATTATAATTTCATCGCATGGAATCGTGAATTTAAATTCGTTACAGAAATTTATTATAAATATTTATGGGATATTGTTCCGTATGATGTGGAAAATGTGCGCATCACTTATTTTGGTGAAAATAAAGCAACAGGATATGCAACAGGAATTGACATGCGTTTGTTTGGTGAAATAGTGGATGATGCTGATTCATGGATATCATTATCTGTTTTAAGAACAAAAGAAGATATTGAAGGTGATTCCACATTTAATATTATTTATAATACAGACAATTCAATTGATACACTTATTGCTGTAACGCAGGGATATATTCCAAGACCAACAGACCAATTAATTAATTTTGGAATGTTCTTCCAGGATTATATGCCGGGGAATAAAAATTTTAAAGTGAATTTAAGCTTTTTACTTGGTACAGGCTTACCGTTTGGTCCGCCTGGAAATCAATATTACCGCAATGCTGGGAGAGTACCACCTTACAGAAGAGTGGATATCGGTTTTTCTTATTTACTTCTAGGCAATGACAGGATAAGAAAAGATAATGTATTTAAACAGGTAGAAAGTATGTGGGCAGGAATCGAGGTCTTTAATTTATTAGGTGTACAAAATACAATTTCTTATATCTGGGTAAAAGACATCAGCAATACACAATATGCATTTCCAAATTTTCTTACAGACAGACGGCTGAATGTGAAGTTAGTTGTGAAAATATAAGGCTAGAATTAAGAACTAAGAGCCAACAATTAAGACAATATAATGTTGAATATGGAATAAGCAAGGGAAATAATAGATTTTGAGCTGGCTCTATTTTAGGGCCGGAGTGTATCGGAAGGATAAATATTTTTTACCTTTATTCCATGGCAAAAAAAGAACTCCGCACAGAAATTCTCATTAATGCGCCTGCACAAAAAATCTGGGATATACTTACAGATTTTGCAGGATATTCAAAATGGAATCCTTTTATAAAATCAATTGAAGGTAAACTTGCTGTCGGAAATAAAATAAATGCAAGGATGGAACCGCCGGGCGCAAAAGGTATGACCTTTAAACCAAAAATTCTTACACTTGAAAAAAATAAACAATTCAGTTGGCTTGGCAATTTAATAATGCCGGGCTTATTTGATGGTGAACATATATTTGAATTGGTTGATAACGGAAATAACACAACCACTTTTATTCAAAGAGAAAAATTCTCAGGCATTCTTGTCCCGCTATTTAAAAAAATGCTGGATGTAAATACAAAACAGGGATTTGAAATGATGAATGAGAAGTTGAAGGAGTTGGCGGAAAAATAAATTAGAAGAAATCAATAATTATGGTATGAAAAATTTGAAATTGATGCTTGGCCAGCAATTAACATGGACTTTTACAAACGGAAAGATCCTTCTCAAAAGTAATGATGAATCTCTGCTTAAACTTAAAGAAGAGAAACGCAGAAAAGCTTCATTTGAATTTGACGGAAAAGAATACATGATCCGCAATGAAGGTTTTTGGAACCCGAGAACTATAATTGAAAAGGAAGGCAAACAAATTCTGGTACTAAAAAGACATTTTCTCTGAAGCAAAGGAACCATCGAATTTGAAAAAGGAAATTCTTATATATGTAAAGTTAGAAATGCCCCACTGGTAAAACTCTCCTTTTACAATGCTCAGGAAAAAGAAATTTTGAATTATAAATTAGATGCAAGGCTAAAACCTAAAACAATCTTAACCATAATTAACAAGTCTATTAACGAGATGGAATTACTCATGCTCATTATTTTAGGTTGTTATTCATTTAAAGGTATTGTAAAGGAAAATGATGACTCAAACTTTATTACAATGGTTGCGGCAGGCGCTTAATGATGAAATGTTGTATGACAAGTTGAGGTAGTTGGAACGTAATTCCGGTGTATATGGCTAACTTTGGTTTAGTGAAAATTTCATTTTTAAATATCTTATTTTAGATGTTTATATTTTCTGTTAAACACAATACTATGAATACCTCTATAAAGTCTTCAACTATTTTCTTGATTCTTTTATTACAGCTTGAAATAAAAGCGCATAATTATAATACACCTGTATCAGCATACAGACATTTGCATGAAGTAAATAAACGATGGTCAAATCATATTAACGATGTACCCAAGTATAATATAGTTTTTTTATCAGACATAGATCACATACAGTATCATTTGTTGAATGTGGAAAATATATTGCGAAAAGATTCGCCAAAAGGTATTTCTGCAGAAATATTAAAAAATCGTTTATTACTGCTTGATGAGCTACATAATTATGCATTAAATAAAATATTTCCCACCAACTTATACCACTCATATCGTCAGCCATATTTTATAGATGATTACGGTGTGTACTGTGCGGTAGGGTATTTAATTTCTGTTTCAGGTCATGATGAACTTGCCCGGCAAATTCGCAATCAAAATAATTACGATTACATTCAGAATATAAAAAATGAACTGTTGCAAAGCTGGGTGAGGAAATATGGTTTTTCTGTTGATGAATTAGCATGGATACAACCAACTTATGCTCCAACTACTATATTCGAACCATTACAATATGGTACAACAGGTCCTGTAGATTTATTGTAAGCTGATCACTATTATGGAAGAAATGTATTTGCAGGAAGTTTTGATACTGTGAATAATTTCCCATGTAAAAATATAGCCTATTATAAAGCCGGAGAATTCTATTGCTTTGATGAAGGATTAACAGGCGCTATACATGATGTTTATAATATTGATGGAGAAATTCATGTAGCGGGACATCTTGAGCACAATGATAATATTTATCCGCTCGCAAGATTTGAGGGAACAACATGGAGTTATACAACAATACCAGGAAGAGAAGATGCAACGGGTACAATTGTTTTAACAGGTGGATTAGATCATTCAAAAGAAGTTGCAATAAATCATGCTTCTATTCCCGGCAAGCAGGAACTTTGGTACAAGATGGATGATGGTTCATGGCAAAAACAAATAACAGTCAATGGAGTTATTCTGGCTGCGGGGGCTAGTTCCTATGGAAGTATTTATGCCGGACATTTTGATTCAGTTACTATTCACAGAGATGGTTTTGAAGATTCTGTGATAATTGCAAATAATGTAGTAATAAGGGAAAATTATCCCGACAATTATTATTCTATCGGTCAAGAAATAAGTGATACAGTACTTGTAATAAAAGCAATAGGCAGTGCAATTTATTTTGGTGGAATATGTTCTAGTGAAGCAGCTAAAAGTAATGTTTGTTTAACCCGTTATCTCGGTGAAACATTACAGCCTCTCATTATTAGTGATACCTTTATTGGATCAACAACAAACTCTATTCATGCTATTGAATTATATAATGAAACTGATTTAATATTGTCCGGTGAGTTTGAAATGTCCGAATATTTTGGAACCTACGGGAGCAATTTGGCAACTTATGACTTAGTATATAACAGCATAAACGCAATAGGCGATTTTAATAAGAAGGTAACAGGCTTGGCAGAATTACTTGACGGATGGTATATAGGGGGACATTTTACAATAAATAATACTTCATTGGAAACATTACCACATTTAGCAAAAATTGTTTCTTCAGATTTTATTAGTGAAATAAGTAATGATGATTTGCTTATTTATCCAAACCCCACAGACAATATTTTGAATATTAACATGAAATATAATTCTAATATTGAAAAACTATATATAGTTGATTTAATGGGAAGAAATTTAATTCAACTGAATAATTATACTCAACCGTTAAGCATTGATATTTCGGGTCTTGCAAATGGATTATACATTCTTGTTATTGAATCATCAGATAAAGAAAAGTTTTATAAATCTTTTGAGGTGAATTGAATTACCTTCACCCCATGCAATTGACCCCAACATATCGTATAGCAACAATTGAGGATATTAAGGAACTGCATGTAATAAGAATGTCCGTGAAAGAAAATGTTTTGAGTAATTCATTACTTGTAACAGAAAAAGATTATATACCTTTTTTAATTGAACATGGAAAAGGATGGCTTTGCGAAATAAAAAATGAAATATTAGGATTCGCAATTATTGATATAAGAGAGAATAATATCTGGGCATTATTTATTAAACCCGGTTATGAAAAAATGGGTATTGGCAAAACACTTCATGATAAAATGCTTAAATGGTTTTTTACAGCACATAAAAATACACTTTGGTTAACCACAGCTCCGGGAACAAGAGCAGAGCATTTTTATAGAGCAGCGGGTTGGAAAGAAACACATCGTAAACAAAACGGCGAAATACATTTTGAAATGACGTACGGGGAATGGAGTAAAAAGTAATAAAATTAATTCAATGATATTTGTGCAAAAGACCTTTGTGGGGAATTATGAAATAATAAAGGAAAAATTTCACAATCCATGAATTGTATCAGCGGAAATTTAGATAGCAGGTCAATAACATCCTCTTCTGAATCTGCCTGCATTACCATCCAAAGTTTCTTTCTGTCCATACTCACACTGTAATTAATTATTTTCCCTTCAAACATCATGTCATTAACAACCGCCCGCTGACTGGGTATCAGTTGCATAAATGCATCACTGTGCGGGTTATGTAGGTTACAGTCGATAACAAATTCAGCCATTGTAAAAAGTTCTTTCAAAAATTACGTTCTTAAAACTATAAACGCTCAAAATTTCTAATTGGTTGTAAACAAAAAAAGTTCACCTGTACTTTTTCGGATATTCAAAAAACTTTAATTTCCCTTTTGTTAACTCAACAAGTTGCCAGCTTTCCGAATCAAACTCTACAGCAACTATTCCGCAAGTAGGCATCATCTCCGTAAAAGTTTTTGTAAAAGCATGGGCAAGATTTGAAAACGTAGGGTTATGCCCGAAAATAAATAAATTGTCATGCTGCATTCCTTTTTCCCGTATCACATTTACAATTTCAGGAATTTCTTTAAAATACAGGTCTGCATGCAGAATTATCTTATTTTTATCAAACCCAATAATATCGCAAATAATTCTTGCAGTAGTTAATGCCCGCAATGCCGGGCTGGTAATTACAGCACCGGGATAAATATCGTGTTCATGTAACCAATTACCCACAATAGCGGCATCATTTATTCCTCTCTCTGTAAGGGGTCTCTCAAGGTCATGCAAGGCATCATATTCCCAGCTCGATTTTGCATGACGTATTATATATAACGTTTTCATCTTATTATTTTTGCGCCAATCAAAAATATTTTACAAAAATTACTATTGGAAATTATTTATACACATAAGCATTAACAAATTGTGAACAAATGAGTTTAGAAACTTTACAAAAGTTTCAACTCTTAACATATATTTATCTTTACATAATGCCTAAGAAGAAAAAAATAAATAAAAAAAACCATACTGCAGAATTTTCATTAGAGAAAGACCTGTATAATTTTATTGCCTCAAAACCGGGCAAGGGAACAAAACTGAAACACCTTATTAAATGGGCAACAAAATTTGATGAAGGAGGAGGATTATTTGATGCATTGGAAGAACTCATTATCAAAAACCGGATAGAAGAAATTGAACAGGACGTTTTCCGAGCGAAAGGAAAAATAAATACGGATGAAACTTTCATCGGTGAGGTGGATCTCACCCAATCAGGTAATGCCTATATCATTATTGATGGAAAATTAAATGATGTATTTGTTCCTGCAAAAAAAACAAACAGGGCATTTAATGGAGATATTGTGCGGGTAAAAATTTTCCCGGGGAATAAAAAAACAAAACAGGAAGGAGAAATTGTTGAAATTCTACAGCGCAAAAAAGATACTTTCATTGGTACAATTGATAAAACTGAGAATTATGCATTTGTTGTAACTGATAAAAAATTTAATAATTATGATTTCTACATTACTCCTGAAGAAATAAAACGCAGTAAAGTAAACCATGGCGACAGAGCAATTGTAAGAGTATTGGATTGGCCACCAACCATGAAAAATCCCATTGGACAAATAATTGGTAAACTTGGAAATGCCGGCGAACATGACAGTGATATGCAGGCAATTTTGGTTGACACCGGAATTAATTTTGTATTTCCAAAAGAAGTTGAGCAGGCTGCAAAACAAATTGATGAAAATATTTCGGAAAAAGAAATAAACAAACGCAGGGACTTCAGAAATATATTTACCATTACTATTGATCCGCATGATGCAAAAGACTTTGATGATGCAATTAGTTTGTTATATCTTGAAAATGGAAATTTGGAAATAGGTGTACACATTGCAGATGTTTCGTTTTATGTGCAACCCGATACGCCAATTGACAAAGAAGGATATGCAAGGGCAACTTCTGTATATCTGGTTGACAGGGTTATTCCGATGTTACCGGAAAAGTTATCGAATAATATTTGTTCACTTGTTCCGCATAAAGATCGTTTTACTTTCAGTGCGGTATTTGAATTTACAAGAGATGGGAAAATTGAAAGTGAATGGTTCGGTAAAACAATCATTCACAGCGACAGGAGATTTAGTTATGAGGAGGTGCAGGAAATATTAGAAAGCAAGGAAGGTGAATATGTAAAAGAAATTCTGGACATTGATCATATTGCAACAATATTGCGCAAACAAAAATTTAAGAATGGCGCAATTGCATTTGAAACGCAGGAAGTAAAATTTATTCTTGATGAAAATAAAGTGCCGACAGGTGTATATATAAAGGAAAGAAAAGAAGCACACATGCTTATTGAGGACCTTATGCTGCTTGCAAATAAAAGAGTTGCAGAATTAATTGGCAAACAAAAAACAACAGTTATACCTTTTGTTTATCGTGTGCATGATTTTCCTGATATGGCAAAGCTGGAGGAATTTGGTTTAACTGCGAAACGATTTGGATATAAAACAAAATTAGACAGTCCGAAAAATATTTCTGCAGAATTAAATAAACTCATGCAGGAAGTAAAAGGCAAACCCGAACAAAATATTCTTGAGAGTATGGCAATTCGCTGTATGGCAAAAGCAGTTTATACAACAAAAAATATTGGTCATTATGGTTTGGCATTTCCACATTACACACATTTTACTTCACCAATAAGAAGATATCCCGATTTGATGGTACACAGGATACTTGAACAATATTTAAATCAATCAGGCAGATACGAGCATTTAAATACACTGGAAGATAAATGCAGGCATTCATCAGCACAGGAAAGAAAAGCGATGGAAGCAGAAAGGGAAAGTATTAAATATAAACAGGTTGAATTTATGAGTAAACACATAGGTGAAATATTTGACGGCGTAATTAGCGGCATTCAACACTACGGAATGTTTGTAGAATTAAATACCACAAAATGTGAAGGAATGATTCGGGTGGATACAATAAGAGATGAATTAATATTTGAAGAACATAAAAGAAGATTTGTAAGTATGACAAACGGAAGAAATTTTGAGATGGGAGATAAAATAAAAATAAAAGTGAAAAATGCTGATCTCGGAATGCGGCAATTGGATTTTATTTATGTCGGGTAATTTTCATTCCATGAATCGGTCTGAAATGAAACAAGGAAAATTATAAAATGGTGGGAAACAGAAATCTTTAAGTAAACAAAAGAGGCAAATGAATATCCGCACAATTTAATTTTTAACTCTTTCGTTATCGTGCTGCTATGAAATATATACTCTTACTGTTTTTCTTTTTTACTATATCAGCATTCGCACAAGACAATCGTTCCATTCATGTATTTGTTGCTTTATGCGATAATGATCACCAGGGAATCTCTCCGGTTTCAAAAGCCCTAGGTAATGGTAAAGACCCTAAAAATAATTTATACTGGGGAGCATTGTATGGAGTAAAAACATATTTTAAAAATTCTGCAAACTGGCAATTAATAGAAACACAAATAGATCCTGCACAAAATATTCTTGAACGCTGTATATTTAAACATAAAACTTCCGGAGTTTATTTAATTGCTGATGCTTACGATGGAGAACAAATTCAAAAGTGTACGGAAGATTTTTTAGAAGCTTTGTCTGTAAATTGTAATACAGAGATAACAGTTGCAGGTGAAAAAGTAGAAACGGGTGGGTTAGCAGAATTAATTGTATATGTCGGGCATAATGGTTTGATGGATTTTACATTATCAGATCATCCGGAAAACAATTTGAATCAACCAAAGGATGCAATTATACTTTCCTGCATAAGTAAAGAATTTTTTTCTGATGCGTTAAAAGCGGCAAAAGCAAATCCGCTCATCTGGACAACAGGGTTAATGGCACCAGAAGCATATACACTGGAAGCAGCGATTGAAGGATGGATAAAAAAAGAATCTTCAATACAAATAGAATCAAGGGCAGCAACAGCATACAGCAAATATCAGAAATGCAGTGTATCTGCTGCAAAAAATTTATTAGCTACGGGATGGTAAAAAGATTTATTGCGAAACAACATTTTCATTTCAGATCTTATCCTTATCATGTATTAATATCTCATATAAAAAATCCCTTGCACGGAATAATGAATTTTTTACTGTACCCAACGGAAGCTGCATGAGGATAGCTATTTCTTCATAACTTAATTCATCAAAATAACGCAGTTCAACTAATTTTTTATATCGTGGCTGTAATTTATCAAGAATATCATGCATGAGTTTAGCCCGCTGGTCACGAATATATTTTTCTTCAGGGTCAGGTATATCTGCTGCAATATTTTTCGAAATGTTTTTTCCGGGGTTGTTCTCTTCATCAGCATCAATACTTAATGTTGTTACTCTCTTTTTGCGGATGAAATCTATAGTATTATTTATGGCAATTTTATACAGCCATGTACTAAATGCATAATCGGGAGCATATTTTTCCAAATTATGAAATGCTTTTCCAAATGCTTCCATTGAAAGATCATCCGCATCATCCCTGTTATGCACCATTTTTAATATCATATAATTAACCGAATCCTTATATCGCTGCAATAAAATAGCATATGCTTTTTGTTCTCCGTTCATTGCCCGGAGAACAAGATCGTAATCTTCTTTTGCCCGCTGTGATAAGTTTTCGTTTAATTCCACCTGTAATTCATTTTAAATATTACCGCCCCTGCAAACCGGAAATAATAAAACACCTGTAGTAGGTCAAAGAGTTCTATATAAGGTGATAAATCTTTTTCATCTAACTTATGCATTGTTTTTTTATATACTATCCGCAACAATATCCATCTTACTAAGAAAAATCCCGCAATAATATACCACTGAAATAAGAAGCTCATTAAAAAAATAAAAGTAATATACAGAAGAACATGCGTAAAAGTGTACATCCCGAGAAAAAATTTGTGTTTGAATTTATAATATTTCCCTGTTGAAAGATGCCTTATCTTTTGGTCTTTCCATTCGGTCCATGTTTCTTTTGGAGGAGAATAAGTAAACGCCTCTTTATCAATTACTATAGCTGTATTTTTTTTATTTGCAATTTTATTAATGAAAAGGTCATCATCTCCGCTCAGCACCGTTCGGTGATCGGCAAATCCGCCGGATGAAAAAAATAACTCTTTTTTATAGGATAGATTTCGCCCAACTCCCATGTAAGGCAATTTTGCTAAAGTAAAGCCCATATAATTTAACGCAGCCTGCACAGTTTCGTAACGTATTATTTTGTTCAGAAAGCCATTTTTCTTTTCATAAGCTCCATAACCTAAAACAATTTCTGTATTTGCATCATAAGATAAAACAATTTTCTTCAACCAGTTATTACTTGCAGGATAACAATCTGCGTCTGTTAATACTAATGCATCATAATTTGCAGCTTTTATTCCAAGTGTGAGTGCAAATTTTTTTCCCGCCATTAAGCGGTTTACATCACCTACTTTCACTCTTTTTAAACGGGGTTCTTTTTGCGAGAGAAAGAATAAATATTCCAAAGTTCCATCTTCACTGTTATCATCCACAACAATTACTTCAAATTGAGGGTAATTTTGATTTAATATTTTCGGCAGGTTTTTTTTTAAGTTTGAATCTTCATTTTTTGCACAAATTATGACACTTATTGCGGGAAGATTATTTTCATTACCGGAAATTTCCATTTTATAATTAGCAAACCTTAAATGAAAAAATAAAATATGCAGTAATTGATAAGCAGCAACAACGCAAAAAATATAAAACACTATTTCAAGTGCCAAATCCAGGGTAATCATTCCAGCAAAATTAAAAAGAAGCGTTAGAATTTTTGGTCAACATGTGCACAGGTTTTCAACAGAACAGCACATTAGTGATCCTGTGTTTCAGTATTACATAAGCTACCAAATTATATGATCAGGTAATCATACAGTTTATGATTCATATTTTTTGCGGGAAAGATTTGATAGTAAAACGGCAACAGAAACACCGCATTCTTAATTATTTTTGCACCAATGTTTTTTAAACTCGAAGCAACAGATAAAAATACAAAAGCAAGAGCAGGGATAATTACTACGGATCATGGAAAAATTCCAACGCCGATATTTATGCCCGTTGGCACAGCGGGAACTGTTAAAGCAGTTCATTTTAATGATTTACATAAACAGGTTCAGGCAGAAATCATATTAGGAAATACATATCATTTATATCTGCGCCCCGGAATGGAAATATTACAACAGGCAGGCGGATTACATAAATTTAATTCCTGGAATAAACCGATATTAACAGATAGTGGCGGTTACCAGGTTTATTCACTTGCACAAATGCGAAAAATAAATGAAGAAGGCGTAAAATTCCAATCGCATATTGATGGTTCAAAACAATTCTTCACTCCTGAATACGCAATAGACATTCAAAGAAAGATTGGCGGGGATATTATTATGGCGTTTGATGAATGTACGCCATATCCATGTGAAAAAAAGTATGCAGAAAAAAGCATGCAATTAACACATCGCTGGCTTCAACGATGTATTGATCAATTTCATTCTACAGAAAATATATATGGGTATGATCAATTTTTATTTCCTATTGTTCAGGGATCAGTATATGAGGATTTGAGAAAACAATCGGCTCAATTTATTGCAGAACAAAATTGTACCGGTAATGCAATTGGCGGGCTGAGCGTTGGAGAACCACATGACGACATGTATGCAATAACTGAAATTGTTTGCAATATTCTGCCCCTTGAAAAACCAAGATATTTAATGGGCGTTGGTACACCGGCAAATATTCTGGAAAGCGTTGCGTTAGGAATTGATATGTTTGATTGTGTGATGCCGACAAGAAACGGAAGAAACGGAATGTTATTTACAAGCGAGGGAATAATTAATATCAGGAATAAAAAATGGGAAATGGACTTCACTGCTATTGATGAAAACTCAACTGCTGATGTAAGTAAAAATCATAGCAAAGCATATTTGCGCCATTTATTTATAAGCGGTGAAATGCTGGGTCCTATGATAGGAAGCATTCACAACTTATCTTTTTATTTATGGCTTGTAAAAGAGGCAAGAAATAAAATTATGGAAGGCACATTTGAAAACTGGAAAAAAGAAATGGTAAAAAACGTTGCACAGAGATTATAATGAATAAATTGTGGAATCTCATATTATTTCCTTTCAGAAGATGGACGACATTATATGACCGTTACATCATCCGTCAATTTCTTACTACAACTTTATTCACTTTTTTAGTGATACTCGCTATATCTATCGTAATTGATTACAGCGAAAAAACCGGACATTTTGTAAAAAAAAACCCTCCCTCATCAGAAGTGTTCGGTTATTACATGGATTTTATTCCTTATATTTTATCACAGCTTGCACCCTTATTAATTTTTCTTTCAGTAATTATTTTTACATCAAGACTTGCTTATAACAGTGAGATAATTGCTGTATTTAACAGTGGTGCAACATACAGGAGATTTTTACGCCCTTATATTATCTGCGCAATATTTTCAGGGTTATTATTATTGTATGCAAATCACTGGATAGTTCCGGAAGCAAATAAAGGCAAAATGGAATTTGAGGCAAAATACATTAAGCCACCGAAAAATTTCGAGAGTAATATTCATTTAAGGTTAGATAAAAATACATTTGTTTCTTTAGAGCGTTTTAAATTTAAAAATAATGAAGGAACAAATTTCACAATTGAAAAATATACAGGAACAGGAACAGAAAAAAGATTAGCATATAAGATAAATTCTGATAAGATACAGCTATTGCCCGGAGAAAATAAATGGCGGCTTAATAATTATAAACGCTGGGAGATAAACGGTTTGCAGGAAGGATATACAACAGGGAAAATATTAGATACAGTATTAAATATGCAACCTGATGATTTTGATGTAAGTGAAACTATTAAGGAAACTTTGAATTATGCAGAAATGGAAGATTTCATCAAAGAAGAAAAAATAAAGGGAACAGGGGGTATCGAATTTTTTAAAGTAGAACAATATAGAAGAACTTCCTATGCACTTTCAGTAATTATTATGGTTATCATGGGAGCAGCGGCAGGCTCAAAAAAGATAAGAGGAGGCATAGGTTTAAATTTAGTCTTTGCAATTGCATTAAGCTCCTTGTTTGTTGTATTTCAGCAATTTTCAGCAACATTCTCTACAAGAGGCAGCCTTCCTCCAATTATTGGAACAAATATCCCTAACCTGATATTTTTAGTAATAACAGTGTATATTGTGCGAAACTCAAGCAGGTAGATTTGTGTTGTTTCATTCAGTGTACACATCCACACAAAAAGGTAAAAAAACTGCCGTTTGATTTTTATTGAATAACTAAATTTATTCCGCTTAGAAAAACAAGGCTTCCTAAACCTAAAAACTATGTTACGTACAATTCTTATTTGTGATGACAATGCTGCAACGCTTTACTTGTATAAAAAAATCCTGCAGAAATCTAATTATGTAATAAATACCTGCCAGCGGGCAGAAAACCTCTTCTCCTGTATTGAAGAGGAAACACCTGATCTTATGATCCTTGATCTTTCTATGGTAGGTTTAGGAGGTGAGAGTGCTGTTATGATGTTAAAAAATGATCTGCGATATGCTAATATTCCTATAATTATTGCTTCCGGAAGACCTGACATAAAAGAAATAGCTGAGCGGGTGAAAGCAGATGCTTACCTGGAAAAAACAGCTGATTTTGATGAACTTATAAATTTAGTAGATTCGTTTTTATAAATTTAAATCAGCATTCTTATCCATATCCCGATATTTATTCCTATAGAACAATTAAAAGGAATATTATTCTAAAAATATCAAAGTCTTTTCAAAATAATGTGAAAGGCTTTTAATTTATCCCACACTATTTTTAATGATGAAAGATCAAAACGGTATATCGTCATCATCATTTGTATCATTAGCTTTTGAGCTCCTTGTAATTGTCGCTTTATTTTCTTTTACCGCATCTGCCAATGGGGTTAAATTACCGGGTGTATAGAATTCATCCAGGTCAACAAATTTGATAAACCTGTCAATGAATTTAGTTCGAATAGTGTCCAATGCCCCATTTCTATGTTTGCTGATAATTACTTCCGCAATTCCTTTTGTGGGATTTCCATTTTCATCTACATCCAATCCATAATATTCAGGGCGATATAAAAACATTACAATATCTGCGTCCTGCTCTATTGCTCCTGATTCACGAAGGTCACTCAGCATAGGTCGTTTATTTCCACCTCTGTCCTCAACTTTACGACTTAATTGCGATAGAGCGATAATTGGAATATTTAATTCTTTTGCAATACTCTTTAAGGATCTTGAAATCTGGCTTATCTCCTGCTCACGATTTCCACTTCCTTTTCCGGAATCATTTGTTGTCATCAATTGCAAATAATCAATTACCACAAGCTGAATATCATGCTGCATTTTTAATCGCCTGCACTTTGCTCTTAATTCAAAAATATTTATTGCCGGCGTATCATCAATAAATAATTTTGCTTCGCTTAGCCGGTTACTCATCTTCACCAACTGCACCATTTCATGTTCCGCCAAATGGCCTTTAATAATTTTTTCTGCAGGCAATTCTGTTTCAGCACTCAATAAACGTTTTACTAATTGCTGTGCGCTCATCTCCAAAGAAAAGATTGCAACGCCCTTATTAAAATCAACAGCAGCATTTCTTGCAAGTGATAAGGTAAATGCAGTTTTACCCATTGAAGGCCTTGCTGCAACAATAATAAGATCGGATTTTTGCCAGCCCCCTGTTAAACGATCAAGATTTGTAAATCCGGATGGACATCCTGTTAATGAATCTTCATGGCTTCTTGCTTCATCAATTTCTTTTATTGTAGAAGAAATTAAATTATGAATTTCATTATAGCTTGTCCGCAAATTTTTATCGGCGATGTTAAATAAATTTTGTTCTGCTTTATCTAACAATTCAAAAACATCGGTTGTGTCTTCATAAGATTCATTTATAATTTCAGATGAAATTTTAATAAGTTCTCTTTGAATGAATTTTTGAGCAACAATACGGGCATGATGTTCAATATGCGCAGCACTCGCAACACGGTTAGTTAATGTTGTTATGTAAAAAGGACCTCCCGCTTCTTCAAGCTGACCCATTTTACGTAACTCTTCAGTTACCGTTAACAAGTCAATTGGTTGTGTTTTTTCAAACAATCTTCTTATTGCGGTGAAAATAATTCTGTGTCTGTCATCATAAAAGCTTTCAGGGCGCAAAATTTCAATTGCATTTGTTACTGCATCCCTGTCAATCATAAAAGCACCGAGCACTGCTTCTTCAAGATCAATTGCCTGTGGTGGTAATTTTCCATAAACAATAGAAGAAAGATCTGGCTGCCGGCGTTTTCTTTCATTATTGCGAATATTTTCGCCGGTGTTGTTTTCCAATTCTGCCATTTTTAATTTGTGGTTGTTTCGACTATAAAGAATTCAATTGCACACAATAAAGATCCCGCACCTGCAGATACACAAGTGTCATTCTACTAAATAAAATAAAGGAATATTTTCTGTTGTGGCGAACAAATGTATCTCTGCTTTTCATTTGATGCTAATAATTTGAAATAAAAATGTATGCACAATCTATGGTTCTCAATTTACATTCTAATAACGCTGATTTTGCTGTAATTTAATATTTACAAATGAATTTTGTCACCATTTTTCCACACAGAATTTGTGCAATGTTGAAAGGAATTGAATAATTATTCAGGATAAAAAAATTTTGAGAAGTAAAATAAAAGCCTTTTTAAAAACAAAAGGCTTTGAAAAGCATTTAGAGAATATTAATTAAACGCATCAATTCCGGTAATATCTGCTCCGGTAATCAACAGGTGCACATCATGCGTTCCTTCATAAGTAAGTACACTTTCAAGATTCATCATGTGACGCATAATGGAATATTCACCGGTAATTCCCATTCCTCCCAGAATTTGTCTGGCTTCCCTTGCAATTTCAATTGCCATGTTCACATTATTTCTTTTGGCCATGCTTATTTGTGCGGGTGTTGCCTTGCCTTCATTTTTTAAAACACCAAGTCGCCATGCAAGTAATTGAGCTTTGGTAATTTCAGTAATCATCTCAGCTAATTTTTTTTGCTGTAACTGAAATCCGGCTATGGGCTTTCCGAATTGAATTCTTTGTTTGGCATAACGCAAAGCAGTATCATAACAATCCATAGCAGCGCCAATTGCTCCCCAGCTAATTCCATAACGGGCAGTACTTAAACACATGAGCGGACCTTTTAATCCTCTTATTTCAGGAAAAATATTTTCTTTGGGTACTTTTACATTATCAAAAACCAACTCACCTGTTGCACTTGCCCGCAAACTCCATTTACCATGTGTTTCTGGAGTTGTAAAACCTTCCATTCCCCGTTCAACAATTAATCCTCTTATTTTTCCTTCTTCATCTTTTGCCCAAACAACTGCTATATGCGCAAACGGAGAATTACTGATCCACATTTTTGCACCATTTAATAAATAATAATCGCCCTTGTCTTTAATATTTGTAACCATGCCGCCTGGATTTGAACCATGATCCGGTTCAGTTAATCCGAAACAACCAATTATTTCTCCGCTTCCTAATTTCGGTAAATATTTTATGCGCTGCTCCTCGGTACCGAAAGTATATATAGGATACATTACCAAGCTTCCCTGTACTGAAACAAGAGATCGGATTCCGCTATCACCTCTTTCAATTTCCTGCATAATTAAACCGTAAGCAATGTTATCCAATCCACCACCGCCATATTCTGAAGGAATGCTGGGACCAAATGCACCAATTTCAGCAAGACCTTGGATTAAATGTTTCGGAGTTTCAGCTTTTTGGGCATATTCTTCAATAATTGGAGAAATTTCCTGTTTCACAAATTGACGAACTGTATCTCTTATTAGCTTGTGTTCTGTAGTTAATAAATCATCGAGCTGGTAATAATCTACTCCTTCAAAAAGATCGTTAGGCATTTTATACATTTTAATAATGTGCAAAGGTAAATATTCAGGGTTCAAAGTTCAAGGTTGAATGTTAAAGCGCAGTTCATATCCATTTACTAAATTTCCTTTATGCAACAATCTTTATTATAGTTTTTGACTATGCTTTTTACTTTCTACTTTTGAAAATAAAACGATGGGAAAGTTATTAATTGAAGGTATGCAGTTTAAAAGCCACATTGGGGTGTATGATTATGAGCAGTTATATGGAAATAATTTTGAAGTGGATGTAATAATAGAGAGTGAATTGATATCAGGTAATACGGATGAAATTACCGATACTATAGATTATAATGTGATTTATCAGTTTGTAAAACTGGTGATGGAAAAAAAATATAACCTTATTGAATTTGCTGCGAACGAATTATTATTAACATTAGTAAAAAATATTGCAGGTGCCTATCATCTTCAGGTCCGTTTAACAAAATTACATCCACCCCTGGGTGGGGAAGTAAAAAAAGTAAGTACAGAAATGAGCTGGACTAAAGGTTAAAAAATAATATTGCATGAATTTTTTTATTTTTGCACCAGTTCTTATAAATGATTAAGAAATGGTCGGATGGCCGAGTGGCTAGGCAGAGCTCTGCAA
>JACMJP010000485.1 GCA_014380545.1 Chitinophagales bacterium
ATAATTGTTCTGATTTTACTATTGATTTTACAAACGACAGTTATGGGACGGATGATTATTTCTGGAATTTCGGAGTGGAAGGAATTTTTACAGATACATCTTCAGCATTTGAACCAACATATGTATATCCTGATACCGGAACATATACAGTTATGTTAATTGCTTTTCCCGGTGAAATATGTTCTGATACTTCCTATTCAACAGTACATATTTACCCGCAACTTATTGCTGATTTTAATTTTGAAAGTGCATGCGCACTACAGGAATTATTTTTTGATGATGCAAGCACAACAGATCATGGTTATTTAACTGAATGGAATTGGAATTTTGGTGATGGTTCTAATTCATCAGATCAAAATCCTTTTCACATATTTGACGAAGGAGGAACCTATTCTGTAGAATTAAAAGTGAAAAATGATGTTGGCTGCACAGAAAATATTGCGCAAAATGTTTTAGTATATCCATTACCTGAGGTTGATTTTACACTTGTGAACGATTGCCTTGATGAATTAGGATTATTTACCGATATCAGTACAGTTGATCCGGATTATATTATTACTGATTATACATGGACAATAAATAATAATTTTCTTGGAACAGATTATTATGCAACCTATTTTTTTGATACAACCGGAATTTATTCAATTACATTAGCAGCAACTACAAATGTTTTATGTGTTGATAGTCTTACGCATTACATTCACATTGATTCACCGCTTGTTGCTGATGTAACTCCCGATACGATTATCTGTGAATTTGATTCCATTCAGCTTTTTGCGAGAAGCGGAATTACTTTTAATTGGTTTCCTGATTATAATATTACCAATACAGAAATATTTAATCCAATTATTTTTCCCGCAGAAACTACAACATATGGCGTAATTGTTTGTGATCATTGTACATGCGATACCGGTTATATAACTGTAGAGGTTTTGCCTGCTCCCAAAATAAATGCAGCACCACCGGATACAACAGTATATCGTTATGAGCCTGTTGAACTACATGCTGAAGATGCAGTAAAATATTCCTGGATACCCGCTGCATTTTTAACGGATGCACAGAGTTCTGATCCTGTTTCTACACCTGCAAATTCTATTGAATATATTGTTTATGCAGTTGGAGAAAATGGTTGTGATAATACAGACACGGTTGATATCAATGTTTTATTGCGCTGTAATAAATTCACAATACCAAATGCCTTCACTCCAAATGGAGATGGATTAAATGACACATTCAGTGTTGTAACATCAGGGGATGATCATGTTCCCGGATTTACAATTTTTAACCGTTGGGGCGAAATTGTTTATCACTCAGGTAAATTATCTGAACCTTGGGATGGAACAAACAATGGTCTGGCGCAGGAAAATGGCGCATACATTTACCTGATTACTATTGAGTGCGAAGGAAATTACGAAACTATGACCGGAACAGTAACTTTAATTCGGTGAATTCTTATGTATTACTGCACATAATATTTTACTTTTGATGTACCCGGACTATGCAAAAATTAAAGGCCCTCCTGCTGCTTATTCTTTTTTCATGTGCAAGCATGAACATGTTTGCTACGCATATAATAGGAGGAGAAATAATAACTACATGTACGGGCGGCAGCACTTATGAAATTAAACTAATATTATATAGGGATTGCAGCGGAACAGGTTTTGATTTCAGTGCCTGTATTGGTGTGTTTGATGAAGACTATGATGATTACACATATTTTAATTTATATGATCTTGATATAGTAGACGTAGATGTTTCATCTCCTGATCCATGTATAATTATTCCGCCGGGATTATGCATTGAACAGGGAACATATACAGGAACTTATACATTGCCAAATACAACAGAAGGATGGAATTTAGTTTACCAGAGATGTTGCCGTAATGGGGATATTTTAAATATTGTTGATCCGGAAGAAGCCGGAATTTCATGCTGGGCTTTTATTCCGCCCGTAGATGATTACGATTGTAACAGTTCGCCTTATTTTAATAATTACCCGCCTTCCGCAATTTGTGTTGGCACACCCATAAATTTTGATTATTCAGCAACAGATCCTGATGGCGATTCACTTGTATACAGATTTATTACACCTTATCATGGTGGCGAATACACTGACCCTGCGCCTTGTCCGCCAACTGCTCCGGGAGTTTTTCCATTAATTGACTGGGAAACAGGTTACGATGAATTTTACCAAATTGATGCTTCACCAATTCTTGCAATTGATCCTGTTACAGGTCTTTTAACAGGTACACCAACAGCAGAAGGAAGATATGTTGTCGGTATTGCAGTAGATGAATATAGAGATGGTGAATTGTTATCTACACATTACAGGGATTTTCAATTTAATATTCAATTATGCGAGGTATTAGTTATTGCATCCACTGCTGAATATATTTTAGACTGTGAGGATTTTAGTGTTGAATTTACAAATTACAGTATTGGTGCTGATGAATATTTATGGATCTTTGGTGATGGAGCTACAAGTGATGAATTTGAACCTGTACACTTTTATCCTGATACCGGAACATATTATATCACTCTCATTGCAAATCCGGGTTATGCATGTTCTGATACCTTTAATGCAGTAATTGAAATATTTAATACACTCACTGCAGAGTTTATTTATTTCGCAGCATGCTCGGGTGATCCTGTTGTATTTAATGATCTTTCTGTTTCTACTGAAGCAGGAGAAATTATTTCATGGAATTGGGATTTTGGTGATGGCACAACAAGTACAGAATCTGATCCTGAACATTTTTATGTAACAGGTGGGAGTTATACCGTAGTGCTTGTTGTTGAAACGGATAAGGGTTGTATTTCTGAATATTCTTTACTCATTGATTTATTACCGGGGCCTGATGCAAATTTTACAACAGCCGATGTTTGCCTCGGCGAAACAACAGAATTTAATAATCTCACAACATTTCCACCGGGATTGGAAATAACTGCTTATAGCTGGGATTTTGATGATGGCTCAACAAGCTTTTCTGAAGAGCCTGAATACAATTATACCATTGCCGGAGATTATGATGTAACACTCATTATATATTCTGTAAACGGATGTAATGATACAATTACACTTCCAATTACAATTGGTGAATTACCATTTCCAAATGCAGGGGTAGATGATACTGTTGATTTTTATGAACTATATACATTAAACGGAACAGGTAACGGAAGTTTTTACTGGACGCCTGAATTTTTAGTAAGTGATCCGTTTATATCAAACCCTGCCATTTATCCTTTTGAAACAAATACATACCAGTTAGAAGTAACAAGCCCGGATGGTTGTATTGATTATGATAATGTAACTATTTATGTGCAACACATTCCTGTAATTGATATCCCAAATGTTTTTTCTCCAAACGGCGATGGATTAAATGATATATTTTATCTGGTAAATCATGAAGAGATTCAGTTACTCGAATTTTCAATTTATAACCGCTGGGGCGAACATGTTTTCATTACAGATAATATAGCAACCGGATGGAACGGCACATATAATAACAAAGAAGCCGAGGTAGGAACTTACATGTATATAGTGCGGGCAAAAGATGAGGAAGGAAATGATATTTTTAAAAGCGGAGGTATAATTTTATTGAGATAGACACCTCCATGGCAGAACAGCCATTGCAAAACTTTAATCTTAACCATAATTTTATTGGAATATTAATTATAACTTTATCACAGATAAAACCTGCTTATGAAGAAACTGAAATTACTCCTCATCATATTTTTATTTTCCACAGCACCCGCATTTGCTTCACATATCATAGGCGGTGAACTTATTACTGAATGCCTGGGTGACAGTACTTACAAAATAACACTTATATTATACAGAGATTGCACAAGTCTAACAGGTTTTGATGCTTCAGCTTGTATAGGTGTATTTGATGAAGATGGTGATTTGGTAACTACCTTTAACTTAAATGATGCAGATATAGATGAAGACATTGAAATAATATCTCCGGACCCCTGTTTAGATATTCCGCCTGACATTTGTGTATCTGTTGCTGTTTATACAGGAGAATATACACTTGAAAGTACTACGGAAGCTTACGATTTTGTTTATCAGCGTTGTTGCCGCAATGCAGGTATCGTAAATATTGAAACACCTGACGATGTAGGGGCTTCTTACTGGGCGCATGTACCTCCTGTTGCAGAAACAGATTGCGATAATTCTCCTTATTTTACAAACTATCCGCCCCTTGCAATTTGTGTTGGTTCTCCTATTTACTTCGATCACTCAGCAACTGATCCTGATGGCGATTCATTGGTGTATAAATTCATCACTCCATATATTGGCGGAGATGCTTTATTTGCTGTAATACCATGCCCTCCTACATCCCCTGAAGATCTTGAGTATGTAGATTGGGAAAGCGGTTATGATGATACATATTTTTTTGATGCCACACCTTTATTAGCGATTGACCCTGTTACAGGTCTTTTAACGGGCACACCAACAGAAGAAGGAAGATATGTTGTAGGAATTGCTGTGGATGAATACAGGGATGGAGTTTTATTATCAACCCACTTCAGGGATTTTCAATTTAATGTGCAGATATGCGAACCATCTGTTACTTCTGATATTGATGTGGATGCAGGTTTTGTTGAAATTGGCGTAGATACTTTTTTAAGTTGTACTGATCTGAGTGTGGCATTTGATAATTTAAGTGATGGTGCAATAACTTATTTCTGGGATTTCGGGGTGGGAGGAATTTCTTCTGATACTTCCATATTATTTGAGCCAACCTATACTTATCCTGATACCGGAATTTATTATGTTATGCTTGTTGCAAATCCCGGAACTGAATGCGGGGATACAGCTTTCATCACAGTGAATTTATATTATACTTTAACAGCAGATTTTGATTTCGTTGCTTTTTGTACGGGAGAGCCGGTTGAATTTAATGATGAATCCATTTCAACATATGCAGGAACAATAGACACATGGAACTGGGATTTTGGTGATGGGTTAACGAGCGAAGAAGAAAACCCTGATCATTCATATGCTGTCGGTGGAACTTATGATGTAGTACTTACAATAGAAACTGATAAAGGATGTGTAGATGATATTACAATTACTGTTGATTTACTTTCAGGACCCGATGCAAATTTTACAGTTGACGATGTGTGTTTAAACGAAGAAGCGCAATTTAATAACCTCACAACATTTCCTGCCGATGTATCTATAAATAATTACGTTTGGTATTTTGATGACGGCAACATAAGCAGTGAAGAAGATCCTGACCATCAATACGATTCTCCGGGTGAATATGAAATAACCTTAATTGCGTTTTCAACAAACGGCTGTTCTGATACAATTACACAACAATTAAGTATTGGTGAACTGCCATTCGCAAATGCAGGTGTGGATGATACTATTTTATATCTCGAGGAATATATACTCAATGGTTCGGGTAACGGAACATTTTTCTGGACTGTTCCACTTGACTATTTAGTAACTGGCAGCAATGTTTTTAGTGCAGATCCAATTATTCGCCCTAAACAAACTTATTCCTATGTTTTAGAAGTAACTAGCCCTGACGGATGCATAGGGTATGATACTGTAACAATTTATATTGAAGACATCACGATCGTAGATGTGCCGAATGCATTCTCACCAAACGGTGATGGAGTGAATGATGAGATATCAGTTTTAGATCATTCTGTTGAGCAGCTTTTAGAATTTTCTATTTATAATCGCTGGGGGCAGCAAGTATTTACAACAAATGATTTGGAAACAGGGTGGGATGGAAAAGTAAACGGCGAAGATGCTGAGATTGGAACATACGCATATTTAGTAAGAGCTCATGACCTGAACGGAACACCGGTAATTAAGAAAGGAAATATTACGCTTGTGCGATAATTTCAATATTTTTTTGATTCTGCATGTGGCATCGAAAAATACTTTTTCAATAAGTAGTTTTGCATTTGCAAATAAAAGCAATGAAACAACTACTTATTTTTTTTATCTGTTCCATCATCATTATTTCCTGCAATAAAAATGAAAAAGAAGATATTGCAGAAAAAAAAGAAAAACAAAAGTTATCTGCAAACTCAGGAAAGGATATTTATATTAAAAACTGTAAACTATGCCACGGTGTAGATGGAAAATTAGGGATCAGCAGTGCTGCAGATCTTTCAATTTCTGTATTAACCATTGATGAAAAAATAAATGTAATAACAAATGGCAGGAAAGGAATGGCTCCGTGGAAAGGTCAGCTTTCACCTGAACAAATTAAACTTGTTGCTGAATATGTTCAAACCCTGCATCAATAATTTTTGGAAGAAAAAAAAATATATCATGTAATCGGTTTAATGAGCGGAAGTTCTTTAGACGGATTGGATATTGCATATTGTAAGATAACAACCGGTGATATATGGAAATATAAAATAATTCATGCAAAAAGTTATCCTTATAATAATGAAGAAAAGAAATTTTTATTTGAGCTACCTGAAAAACAAAAAGAGGAATTAGCAAAGCTTGACGGTCTTTTTGCATTTACTTATGGTTTGATGGTGCTGGAGTTTAAAAAAGAATTCCATTTTCGCAAGATTGATCTTATTGCAAGCCACGGGCACACAGTTTTACATGAACCAAAAAATCAAATAACAATTCAGCTCGGCAGTGGTCAAACAATAGCAACAGTAACCAACAAACCTGTTATATGTAATTTTAGGGAGGCTGATGTAAGAGCGGGCGGACAGGGTGCACCACTGGTTCCAATTTGTGATGAATATTTTTTTTCTGATTATCATGCATGTTTAAATATTGGAGGAATTGCAAATATCTCTTACCGTGAAAAAGGGCAGCGAATTGGTTTTGATATTTGCGCAGCTAATCAATTATTAAATGCACTTGCCGGACAAATAAATTTACCTTATGATAATAAAGGTGCTATAGCAAAAAAAGGTAATCTGAATGAAAAGTTATATTATTTTTTAAATGATTATGATTACTTTTTTCGGAAGCATCCCAAATCACTTGATAATAAATGGATACAGGGTACTTTTATTACTTTGCTCAATGATGCTGATTGCTCAATAGAAGATAAATTAAGAACTGTAACGGAGCATATTGCATTACAAATATCTAAAGTGATACTAAACCAAATAAAAACACAAAACATTAAAACAAAAAAATATAGATTATTAATTACAGGTGGTGGTGCATACAATACCTTTTTAATTAAAAGAATTGAAAAATTATCGGGCTTAAAGTTGAAGCTGCCTGATGATGAAACAATTCAATTTAAAGAAGCATTTGCGATGTGCTTAATGGGTATATTGCGTATTGAAAATAAATCTAATTTTCTTCCTTCGGTAACAGGAGCAAAACATGCGGTGTCGGGAGGAGATATATTTTACCCTTAAAAATCATTGCCTTTATTAAACCATTTCAGCATACATCATCAACAAAAAATCAATTAATTAAAAAATGAATTTGATTACCGGCGCAAACGGTTTAATTGGAAGTTATCTCTGCAGGTATTTATTGCAGCAGGGGGAAAAAATTCGTGCGATTAAAAGAAAAAATAGCGATTTAAGTTTAGTTGAAGATATTAAAAATGCTATTGATTGGGTTGATGCTGATATTACGGACATTCTTTCCCTGGAAGATGCAATGCATGGAGTTGAAAAAATATATCATGCAGCAGGGTTTATTTCTTATGCAAAAAACCAGCGGAATAATTTACTACGAATCAATGCAGAAGCAACTGCAAATGTTGTTAATGTTGCAATGGATAAGGGAATAAAAAAAATTTTATATGTAAGTTCTATTGCAGCGATCGGGAAAAATGTAAATAATAATATTGTAACTGAAGAAAATAAATGGGAAGGAAACAAAAATATTTCTGATTATTCACTCAGCAAATTTCTCGGAGAAAAAGAAGTTTGGCGGGGTATTGCAGAAGGTTTAAATGCTGTTATTATTAATCCTTCAATCGTTGTGGGTGCAGGGAATTGGAACCAGGGCCCGTGCAAATTATTTACAACCGTAAATAATGGTTTTAAATTCTATACAGAAGGAACAACCGGATACGTTGATGTACGGGATGTTGTTAAAATTGCGTATCAACTAATGAATAGTTCTATTACCTCAGAACGGTTTATTTTAAATAGTGAGAATATTATTTTCCGGGATTATTTTTTTATGATAGCAGATGCTATTGATAAAAAACGGCCCGGTATAAAAGCAAACAAGTTTTTATCGTCACTTGCATGGAGGGCCGAAGCCGTTAAATATTTCCTTACCGGCAAAGAACCTTCCGTTACAAAACAAACAGCCAAAATTGCAAACAGTACTTATTATTATGATAATTCAAAAATTATGAAAGCTTTGAATTATCAATTCACCCCAATTGAATATACTATTCAGGAATCTGCAAAATATTTTAAACTATATTTACAAACAGGAAAATTCGGACATCTCGATTTTTAATATGCAATTATTTAAAAACATCAAACATATTTTTTTTGATCTTGATAATACATTGTGGGACTTTTCAGGAAATTCAAAACGCATAGTATATGAAATGTATCATCAGTTTAATCTTGCCGAAAAAGGCATAAAGGATTTCGAAATATTTCATGCACAATATAAATTTCGTAATGAAAATTTATGGCATGCTTACAGCTTTGGAAATGCAACAAGAGAAGAAGTGCGCCTGCACCGGTTTTTATATACTTTAGATGATTTTGGTGTTACCGATTATGCAATAGCCATGCAAATGGCAGATCATTATGTTCATCATACAAAAAATCAAACTGATCTGCTGCCATATACAGTTGAGATTTTAGACCATTTACAAAATGCATATCAGCTTCATATAATTACAAATGGTTTTAATGAAGTACAGTATTTTAAATTAAAAAATTGCAGTATTGATCGCTACTTTAAAACTGTTACAACTGCAGAAGAAGCAAAATGCCTGAAACCAGATAAAAGGATTTTTGAAATTGCATTACAAAAAGCATATGCACTTGCAGCGGAAAGTCTTTATATTGGAGATACTCCAACTGTTGATGGTGCCGGTTCCATAAATGCAGGAATGCAATTTATTTTCTTTAACCCTGATAAAAAAGAAAACAGTAAAGGGTATTTTCAAATTCATTCCCTTGAAGAATTAAAAATTTAATACTTATATCACCTTTTCTTAAAAGAAAACAAGAGCAATAAAAAAATCCGTTAGAAAGCTCCAACGGATTTTTTATCTGAACACTGATGAGAAGCGTTTATTGTATTTGGATTGTTTTTACTATCGAATAATCTCCTGATGTAATTGTTACATAGTACATTCCTTTTGTAAATGCATTGCTGTTTATTTCAGTTTCATCATCGCTGATAGAAATTGTACTTATTATTTCACCTACTACATTTGATATAGTTGCTGTAGCATCTTTTATTTCTGCAGGAAGTTCAATAACAAAATGATCTGTTGCAGGATTTGGATATATTTCTATATTATTAAATGCAGTTGGTAACTGACCAATACCTGAAGTAGTGGAAACCTGTTTGCAGGTATTTGCATTACATCCATTTGCATTTGTAGTTGTCAAACATACGTTATATGTTCCGCCTGTTGCATAACTGTGTACCGGGTTTTCTTCTGTTGAAACACTCCCATCATCAAAATTCCATGACCAGCTAACAGCATCCTCTTCTGTACTTGCAAAAGAAACTGTTGCATCAGTCGTTGAGAATGTATAATCAGCTTTGGCTTCATCATTTAAATTAAATGTGAGCGTATTATAAATGTATCCTGACTGCGGGTTATATAATTGAAGAATAATTGTTTCCACCCCTTCGTCTTCTGCATCTTCAATTGGAATAATTGGCAATATTGCATTCGTCATTCCTGCAGGGATTGTAATTTGTTCACCTATTAATTCATAGTCACTTCCATTTATTGCAGTTCCGCTGATATGATAATCAATTACCAGATCTTCTGCACCGGGAACATAATTTATGAAATCAATATATCCGTTTGAACATTTTTCTCCTGCGCCTATAGCATCTCCATCACCATAATAACCTGTTCCCATTCGTAAGCTCCCGAGTGAGCCTGTTTTTAAAAATACACCTGTATCATAAATCCCATCACCTGCGTCAGCAACAGCAATTTTCATATGATAAGTTTCACCCGATATAGTTGCAATTTTTCCTTCCATAACAACAGTAATTCCATCATACTGAATATAAAACGGATCACTATAATATGGTTCTTCATATCCATCACCATTATGAATATAATAATCACTGTAGCTATAATCATTTACATTATTAATTGCAACGGGAACATCTGTTCCGGGAACTGTTGCGATATTTACGGCGTCAGTAATACCGGGACCACTTACCCAAAATGCAAATACATCATTAAAAGATGAACCAACCCATTCAAGATATTCTTCTGAGCCGAATACATAATTAATTCTTACTGTATCCGCCATTACTGTCATATCAAATTCAATAAGGCATGCTTCATAAGTATAATAACCAGGAATCAACTCATCAAGATCAGCATCGCCTCCATAACCATTCCATGCACTTGCACTTCCGCTGGTGTTTGGTCCTGTTGCATTTAAAATAGAGCCTGATGTAAGCACAATGCCACTGTCAATTCCAACATTTGCTGCTGACGAATTATAAAAACCCGAAGCTGTATCAGCACAAGTGCGTACCAGGTTGCTGACTGTTACACCGGGTCCGGCAAGTGAGTAAATAAATGTTGTATCGTTTGGTTCTGTCCAAACTGTTAATTGTGCTTTTGTGAATAATACGAATGAGGAAAGAATTAGTACGAGGAAAATTTTCTTCATAGTTTTTTTGTTTTTAGGTTGATAAAGTTAGCGCTATTCTGAAAAGAAAATAATTTTTATGTCAAAAGATTGTAATGATATTGTCAGTATTTTTTCGGATAGAACTCAATATTATTCATAAAAAAACCCTTGCGTTTCTGCAAAGGTTTTTCCGGTCATGAATAAAAAAATATAAATAATAATTATTCAATTTTAATAAAACTTTGTGTTTCGTTTACATCTTCTCCGGTTATTTTCACAAAATAACATCCCGGCATAAATGAAGAAGTATTGAATTGTAAATTATCTGTTTCGTTCGGAGCAGCAACTTGTTGCTCACTCATTTTAATTCCGGCACTGTTATAAACAGAGGCAACATATGAGTTTTGCGGCCCGGATACAGAAACAAATATTTCATCTTTCACAGGATTTGGATTTAATCGCAATTCAACATGTATAAATTCACCCAAATTGATAATTATACTATCAGAAACTGTGCATATATTGCTGTCAATATCCAGTTGTGCAGTTATAACAACGGTATATGTTCCGTAATCAGCATATAAATGACGATACTGATATAAATCAGAAGAAATTATATTTGTAAGATATTGAATGTGTCCATCTCCATAAGTAATTTTTGCACTTTTTGTATTTTCAGGAAAGTCCACATTTTTCAAAAACACTCTTTTATCAATAGTCTTTGATTTAAATGAGGGATATTTTGTTTTATCATCATACACCGTGTAAGGTATCATATCATAAGCATACATAACTGTATGCGTAGTATCGTATAGCGCCACATAAATAATAAAATCCTGTTCATTAACTCCTGCTGCAGTGTCCGCAGGGATAGATAAACTTGTGCTTAAACCAGTCATTTCATTCTCATCCAGGCTGGTCCACCAGATAACTTGTAAACCCTCAGGCAACGTATCTAAAATATTTCCTTCAGGATTTAATAAATTAACGGAAAACGGTATTTGTTCCGTGCTGCGGTGATAGCATGTATTATCTTCCGGAATAATTGTAATAGAATATGGTTGTTGCAGATACAATGCAGAATCAGGGATAAATTGTTGCAGATATTCTTTTACGATTTTATAATCAGGATCATTTATAAGGTTATTCCATTCATTAGGATCAACTTCCCTGTTAATACCTACCTCATATAATTCTTCTTCAAAATAACTTAAAGAATCATTACATGTTAAGTCTTCTCCATCACCATTTGATCTCCATCTTATATAATGGAACCGGTCGCTCCTTACTGAATAATTAGGATAACAACTTCCCTGTTCATCAAAAAAAGAGCGGATAGTTGTAAGTGCCGGTTTTTCCCAATTTGCCTGCGGATTTTCAATTAATGTTGCAAAACTTTCACCATCCAAATATCTGCTGCTGTCAGGAAATGTCGGATATTCTATTTCAACCATATCACAAAGCGTTGGAAATATATCAACAAGGCCTACGGGTTTATTGCAAACTAAACCTCCCGGCTTTCTGGGATCTTTAATTACCAAAGGCACTCTTATATCCGTTTCCCATAATGCACTTTTTAACCAGTGTGTTTTTTCTCCTAATGAAAATCCATGATCACTCACAAGAACAATAATTGTATTATTATAAACATCAGGAAACATTCTGAGAGAATCTAAAACCCTTCCTACATGATAATCAGCAAATCGTATTGCTGCTAAATAACCAAGAACTGAATTACCTCTTAGCGTTTCCTCCAACAGTATGATTCTTTCAGAATCAGATAAGGCCGAATCAACCACAACACCAAAATTTTCAATTAATGATTCTGCTTTATTTAAAACATTTTGATGCACTTTATGTTGTCTTGCTATATTTTGGGCAACGGGGCCTAAATTATAATAATCACCCCACAAAGTATCCGGTTGCGGTGGCATAACCACACCATTATAAGGAAAGGTGTCTACCGGACGATTATATGGATATTCGAATGGCTGTGCATAATAATCATTATTATAGTAGTCAAGAAAATAATGGTCAGGTATGAGGATGTCAATGTGCGGCATTTTTATACCGAGCGCAAGAAAGAATGGCTCACCGCATGTATTTTGAGTACCAAGTGAAAATCTTTTCAGAAATGCTGCAGCAGAGTCTGCAGACCTTGTATCCTGTAATAATGGTTCAAGACTATCTGCGATGGAAGCAACTTTAAAACTTGGTGCACATTCGTTAGGAATGTCTTTAATGCTTCCGGCATCTTTAACATAGAGTTTTTTATTCCATGAGTTTTCTTTTATGCAAGGGTTACTATTATTTGTCTTATCATAATCACCATCTCTTTCCGCCCCATGAAATATTTTTCCGATTGTATAAGTATAATAACCATTCTCCCGAAAATGTTCAGGCAGTGTAACTATAAATTCATTTCCGTTAGCTGCTGTAAAATTCTCTCTGAAAAATTCATTGTACTCATCAAGCCTGTCAATTTTGGTATACGCACAATCTTTTCCTGAAAGGAGGGTAGTTCTTGATGGGGCGCAAATAGGAGAAGGGCAATATGCTGATAAAAAGGTTACCCCTTCCTGTTCAATTTCAAAAATGTTTGGTGTAATAGTTTGAGGGTGTCCATCAAATCCTTCTACCCAATCATTCATATCATCAAAAACAATAAATAGAATGTTAGGTTTTTCAGCAGTTTGACTTAAAGTGATTGAAGATATGGCAATAAATGCCATTAATAGCAGTGAGTGTTTCATAATCTTGGTGGTTTACAATTGGTTCTGTTTGTAAAAGTACAATAATTAATTACACCGGGCAATCCCTAAATTCGGTGATTTGTATAAATATTTTAAATATGCGAAAAAAAATTTAACAGACTGTATATCAGAACCTTTCTATCCTGATTCCTATATCTAAAATATTGGTGACAGGATTTATACGCATATCTTGCTCAATAAGGAAAGTATAAGTGCCCGTTTGTGTAAAGGTAAAATTGGGCATTACCAATACTGAATTATAGCACACACCATCAACACAGTTTCCTGTCCATGCTCCGTTATCCTGTGCAAGTTGTACATTCACTTTGTCTTCTGTTCTGCTGCTGTCAGGTAAAATAGTTGTAATCCGCAGCCACATATTATTAAATGCGTATGCATCTGTATGTCTTACATTAATAAATAAGTTATAAATACTTGCAGAATCTATTATTGTTACTTCAAACTTTTTTGCATCATCATACATCCATGTATTTTTTTCTATGGAAATATTTTTATCATACAGATTAGTTTTTGTGCATCCGGTTATTGCGCACACACAAGCAAAAATGATAATTGTATCTGCAAGAAAATTATTTTTTGTCACGATTGCCGGGATTAAAATTCCTGTTCTTTTGCTGATTGGGTTTATTTGGATTTTGACGGGGTTTATTTTCCTGCCTTGGGGTTTTATCCTGATTGCCAGTATTTTTAAATTTATTTTGCTGATGCTGTTTTTGTTTTCTTTTCTGCTCCGCTTTTTCAATTGTCTTTAATGAAACATGACCTGTTACATCTACAAATTCTATATCTTTTTCAACGGCTTCCTGCACAAAAACAAATGTTTCTAAACCGGCCGGCTTTTCATTGAGCTTATTCATTGCAAGAATCTCATTTACCTTTTCTAATGGTAATGGATATTGTTTTCCGCCTAAAGGGAATTCATACACCATGCGCTGTTTAAAAATATCTCTTTTTATAAGATGTGCGTCTCCCTTTTCTGTTCTTAATATATCTGAATTTTCAGGAAATGCCTGCAATGCATCCATATAAGTATCCAATTCATAATTCAAACAACATTTTAATCGTCCGCACTGCCCCGATAATTTTGATTGATTGATACTTAAGTTCTGATATCTAGCTGCATTTGTTGAAACGGATTTAAAATCCTGCAGCCAGGTACTGCAGCATAATTCTCTTCCGCAACTTCCAATACCGCCAATTTTCCCGGCTTCCTGCCTTGCTCCTATCTGACGCATTTCAATTTTTACCTTAAATTCCCTTGCAAATATTTTTATTAATTCCCGGTAATCAACCCTGCCATCTGCTATATAATAAAATGTTGCTTTCTTTTTATCACCCTGATATTCAACATCACCAATTTTCATTTCTAATTTTAATTCCCTTGCATATACCCTCGCCTTCAGCATTGTTGCCCCTTCCATCGCCCTGCCTTCCATGAGTTTTTGCAGATCATTATCATGGGCCATGCGCAATATTTTTAGATACTCTGCATTCAAATCTGCCTTTCTTTTTTTCATCTGTAACTTAACCAACTCACCGCTTAAAGTAATTCTTCCAACATCATAACCACTATCTGATTCCACACAAACCATATCACCGGTCATGATATCTAATTTATTTTTATTCGCAAAAAAACCTTTGCGTACACCATTTTTGAAACTTATTTCATGTATATGAAACTGCTGGTCTAAAGGAACGGGAATATGAGATAGCCAATCAAAAGTATTTAAGCGATTACACCCGCCTGTTGCGCAATTTCCATGACTGCCGCAACCTTGAGGTTTTCCTCCCGCTATTGCCACTGAACATCCTGTACAACTCATAGAGGCAAATTTACAATTTAAAATGTTGTATAATTATTAAACGTTCCACTCGCTGAAAAAAGGCTTTTCATATTGCTGCATATTTTGTTCATGCACTACTCTCATGATCTGTGAGGAAAGATATGCGATCATGATCTTAGCGTTTGCATTGCGTTCAATAAAATAAATTCCTTTATCAATCAGTCCAACTATTGCAGAGGTTTTATCAATACTTAAAACTTTACTTAATCCTTCAGCCATTTTAATTTCCACATCTGTTAAACGATTTAATGTTCCCGCTCCTGCCTGCAATAAAATTATTTCACGATAAAAATGAATACAGTAATAAAAAAAATTCTTCTGGTTTTCTCTTCCCCATTTTGCAAACTCATCATTCC
>JACMJP010000486.1 GCA_014380545.1 Chitinophagales bacterium
TCCAGTGATCAGAAAATTTAGAGAGTTTGTTAAAAATATTAACGGGTTCCATATTAACAGAATTTTATTCAAAAATAGCAAATCGATTTCTCCAAAATCACTTTAACATTTACTTTCCC
The DNA here is from genome assembly GCA_014380545.1 of Chitinophagales bacterium. Classification (GTDB taxonomy): domain Bacteria; phylum Bacteroidota; class Bacteroidia; order Chitinophagales; family BACL12; genus JACMJP01. Next base: position 120 of record JACMJP010000486.1, read on the forward strand.
TATTTTCGCCTCACTAAAATCTTAAACTATGAAGCGTATTTGCTTTATTCTTTTCTGCTGTGTATTTTCAACTACATTGTTTTCTCAAACAACATTTCCGGTAAATGGTATACAGGATATACAGGATGATCACTATGCATTTACAAATGCGACAATTGTTGCAAGCCCTGAGACAACAATTCAAAATGGAACTCTCATAATTAAAAAAGGAAAAATAGTTAGTGTTGGATTAAATATAACAATTCCGGAAGATGCGATAATAATTGATGCAAAAGGAAAATTTATTTATGCTTCTTTTATTGATCTGGATGCTGATTATGGAATTAATAATACGGAAAACTTGGGAACCCCCACAAATCCGCAAATAAATAATTTACGCAAAGGAGCATATAACTGGAACCAGGCTATTACCCCTGAATTTAATGCAATAACAAATTTTAAAATTGATACAGCAAAAAATAAAATGTATCGCAGTGCAGGTTTTGGTACAGTAAATACATTTAAGCATGATGGCATTGCAAGAGGAACATCCGCAGTAGTCTTATTAGGCGATGAAAGAGAAAATGAAATGATTGTTCTTGCAAAAGCTGCAGCACAATTTTCTTTCCGCAAGGGAAATTCTGCGCAGGAATATCCGGCAAGCGAAATGGGGGTTATCGCTTTATTGCGCCAAACATTGTATGATATGCAATGGTATAGTGCGGGAGGAAATAGGGAACAGGAAAATATTTCTTTGCAGGCGATGAATGATAATAAAATGTTACCGCAAATAATGGAAGTGAATGATTTTTTGCAGGTGCAAAGGGCTGATAAAATTGGTGATGAATTTAATTTTCAATATATTATTAAAGCAAATAATGATTGTTATAAAAGGTTAGAGGAAATAAAAAAAACAAATGTGCAATTAATTATCCCTATCACATTTCCAAAAACACCTGATGTGGAAGATCCCTTTGATGCCGAATTAATTCAACTTGCCGATTTAAAACATTGGGAACTTGCACCTGCAAATGCGGCATTCCTGCAAAGGGAAAATATTTCATTTGCAATTACATCTGCAGGTTTGGAAAATAAAAATGATTTCCTAAAGAATATCCGCAGAGCAATACAATATGGTTTGAATGACACAACAGCATTGGCGGCTATTACAACTCTTCCCGCAAAAATGATTGGTGTTTTAAATGAAGTTGGAACGCTTGAAAAAAATAAAATTGCAAATTTCATTATCACATCAGGGAATATTTTTCAGGATGAAACAGTTATTTATCAAAATTGGGTAAAGGGTAAACCTTATATTGTAAACCCTATGTTTAAGGATATTCGTGGTGAATATGCATTAAATGTAAATAATGTGGTATATGGTTTATTGATACAGGGAAAACAATATGCACTTGAATTTTCCATCGTAAAAAATACAGACACAATAAAAGCAAATGGAAAATTTACAAATGATAATTTGTCTCTTTCTTTTACTGATGATAAAATGAATTATCGTTTAAATGGATATACCGATGGAATAAATTTCAAAGGAAACGGTTTTATTAATGAAGTATGGATAAACTGGAATGCCACTTTCGCAAATGTGTATGCAGAAAAACCAAAAGAAATTAAAAAGGATACAATAGAATTAGGAAAAATAATTTATCCATTTATTGCATATGGATGGGAAATAAAACCTGCGCAGGAAAATATATTAATTACTAATGCAAATGTATGGACAAATGAAAAAGAAGGTAATATTTCTAATTGCGATGTATTAATAGGGAACGGAAAAATTTTGCAGGTCGGAAAAAATATCTCCGCTAAAAATGCAAAAGTAATTGACGGAACAAATAAATATGTAACCTGCGGAATTATTGATGAACATTCTCACATTGCTGCTTCTGATGGAGTGAATGAAGGCACACAGGCTGTAACTTCTGAAGTGCGCATTGGAGATATTATAAATAGTGAAGACATAAATATTTACAGGCAATTATCCGGCGGTGTTACTACTTCACATATCTTACATGGCTCTGCAAATCCTATTGGTGGGCAAACTGAAATAATTAAGTTGCGCTGGGGCTTGTCACCTGAAGAAATGAAAATGAAAGAAGCACCTGAATTTATAAAATTTGCTTTAGGTGAAAATGTAAAACAGGCAAATTGGGGAGACGTATATACTGTTCGTTTTCCGCAAACAAGAATGGGTGTTGAACAAACAATGGATGATGCGTTTACAAGGGCGGAAGATTATATGGCTGCAAAAAAAAGAACAGATACATTATTAAGAAAGGACCTTGAATTAGAAGCACTGGCAGAAATTTTAATGAAACAAAGATTTATCACTTGTCATAGCTATGTGCAGAGTGAGATAAATATGCTCATGCATGTTGCAGATAAATATGATTTTACTGTAAATACATTCACTCACATTTTAGAAGGATATAAAGTTGCAGATAAGATGAAAGCACACGGGGCTGGTGCAAGTAATTTCAGCGATTGGTGGGCGTATAAATATGAAGTGTACGATGCAATTCCATATAACTCTGCAATACTTACGAGAATGGGAATTATTACCGCAGTAAATAGTGATGATGCGGAAATGGCAAGAAGGCTAAATCAGGAAGCAGCGAAATCAATTAAATACGGCGGTTTGACAGAAGAAGAAGCATGGAAACTTTGCACATTAAATCCTGCAAAATTGCTGCACATTGATAAATATGTCGGCAGTATAAAATCAGGAAAAGATGCAGATGTAGTTATCTGGAATAATAATCCGCTGAGTATTTATGCTTCAGTGGAAAAAACATTTGTAGATGGTGTATGCTATTATGATTCAGAAGCAGATACAACGATGCAGAAAACAATCGCAAAGGAAAGGGCAAGAATAATTGCAAAAATGGTGGCTGCAAAAAAAGCAGGAGAATCAACTGTTCCAATTGTAGTAAAACAGTTACCTGAATATCATTGTGAGGACAATTATGATTTTATTAAAGGAAATTTTATTGCAGATTAAAAGGATTATGCAGATAAAAAAATAATTCTATTTTATGAAAAAAATATTTTTTATTTTATTTCTTGTTTCGACAAAAATCATTTTTGCGCAGAGTTATGATACTATACAACGCAAAAGTATTTTATTAACCAATGCTACAATTCATATCGGCAATGGAACAGTATATGAGAATGGAGTGATTGGTTTCGATAAAGGGAAAATTATCTTAATTGGTGATGCAACAACTATTAAATATGATCAGACAAAATTTTCTGAAATAATTAATTGTACGGGAAAACATATCTATCCGGGGCTAATTGCTTTGAATACACAATTAGGACTAAAAGAAATAGAACTTGTAAGAGCTTCCAATGATATTTCTGAACTAGGGGAGATGAATCCAAATGTACGTTCCGTTATTTCCTATAATACAGATTCAAAAGTGATTCCCACAATCCGTACGAATGGAATTTTAACTGCACAAATAGTTCCGCAAGGTGGCGTTATAAGCGGAACATCCAGTGTTGTGCAACTTGATGCATGGAACTGGGAAGATGCTGCTTTAAAAACAGATGAGGGGATGCATGTAAATTGGCCTGCCTATTATGCTTATAGTTTTGATGGAGGTGTTTTTCAAATTACTGTAAATAAAAATTATACAGAGAGCGTAAATAAATTGAAGATATTTTTTGATGAAGCAAATGCATACTGCAAAATAAATTCTGCTGTAAATAAAAATTTAAAATTTGAAGCAATGCGCAATTTGTTTAATGGTAAAACAAAATTATTTATCCATGCAAATTCAGCAAAAGAAATTATTTCAGCAATACAGTTTGCTGCACAATATAATTTAACACCAATAATTGTTGGTGCAAGCGAGGCATATAAAGTATTAGATATTTTAAAAGAAAAATATATAAGTGTTATTTTGGAAGATATACATACACTCCCATCTTCTACAGATGCAGATATTAAAATGCCTTATAAATTGCCATCTATACTTCAGAATGCAGGCATTGAGTATGCAATTTCTTTAAGCTTTTCTCACTGGAATATGCGCAATCTTCCATTTACTGCGGGAACAGCAGTTGCAAATGGA
>JACMJP010000065.1 GCA_014380545.1 Chitinophagales bacterium
ATTTTTTTGCTTTTGCTGCATGATGCACCTGCAAATAAACATATCTTGAATACATCATGTGGCTGTATCCACGAATTATGTAACCTTGAATATCTTCTAATTCCAAAATTTCCATTGTTGTATTATTTATATAAGTTTAAGAAATTTTTTTGCCTGCCTTTCCGATAATGTTTTTCTGAGTTTGGTTCTTATTAATGAATTATTATTTACATTTTTAATAGATAAATGCGGATATGCATTATACCATATTTGTGTTGGCAATTCTGTATACCTGCTCCAGGCTAGAAAATGTTCTTCATCATAAGCACCACCTGTTATAAGAAATCTTGTTTTCGGAAAATTAGTTGTGTTAGAAAAAATGCCTGTTAAGCCCCAGCCGCTCTTATCAATAAAATCGCCGAGATATTGCTGCCAGCTTCCATCAAAATTGCTGAAAAACAAAACCCTTTTATTCTGATCAAACAAAACCCACCTTGCAAAATGAATGGAAGGAATGCCCATGAGTTTTCCCTTTACGAAAAGAAACCGGATTAATGTTCTGCCAAATAACATCATCGCTTTAAATGTAAACAAGCGTACTTTTCCCGGTTTCACAAGTACTAATTGCGTAAATTGATTTTGAAATTTCAGGTCTTCATATTCTTCAAGCGTTTTTATATGTTTTTCATTTAACTGACTTCTGTTTAATGTGAAGTATGGGTCTTTTCTTTCATAAAAAAAATAAAGCATTAAAATGAAAGGTATAATAAGAGGAAGCAATACTAATAAAATGATTGAAAGAAATATCATCCCGAACCAATTTATCCCTGGCATTTTTACTTTAGTTTTCGCCCATGAAAATTCGGGATTTGAAAATACTGAGTGCTGAATACTTTGATGTATTTCGCCCGCAGACATCGAACTCCAATCCTTTGTTTCAATTAATTCTTTGATATAATTCCGCAGATTACTTTCTTCTTTTATTTGCTTCATACTTCTTCCGGGAGAGCCTTTGTAAAATGTTGTGGTTTTCACAAACCATTTATTCAGATAAGCAATCCGGCTTTCTGCTGTGCGTTCATTTTCTGCAGGATATTCTTCGCAACATTCATAAATTCGATCAATAACGGGTGCTGCTATCGTACACAGATCTTTAATATGATTTTCCACTGATCCATCAAAATTTGAAGTGAAAACAAGTTTCGCAATTTTTTCTGTAGTTGGTTCTCCGGTTTCAGCTTTATCATCAATCACCACCCATCTGCAAAAATGAATGGTGCCGATGTTCTCAAATAATTCATGTTTACCAGCCTCAAGATCGTATTTTATTTTTTGTAAAAACGGATACAGGTTTTGATGCATTTCCTGCATGATAGGCGTAACAAGAGTGAGTGGGTTTTGCTGGCTCATCGGTTCTGGTTCTGCTTTAAAGTTATGCTATTATTGCATCTTCATTATTTTTGTTCATTGTTTTTAAATATTTTTTTGCAGCAAGGTTTCCCGAATCTACAAGCCTTTTCATATCATCTTTTGAAATTTGAAAATCTGTAGCCGGAATATTCAAGTCATCTATCATAATAGAACGCTGCATCTGTTCCGGGTCTTCATTCATCAGAAAATCCTGTGTGTCCATCAATGACTCAAATAATTTTTTTGTAAAATGTAAAGGAGTTGAATAGGATAATTTAGTTTTTACACTTTTATTTTTAGCATAAAGGTATAATCCGATAGAATCATAATTTACATTCTTATAAGTATTAAAGCGGACATTATCAAAAAAAGAAAGCGGGTAATTAAACACGACCCCACCATCCACATAGATTTGTTTATCGGAAACATTATTTGAAAATTGCCATGCTTTAAAAAAAAAGGGAATGGACATAGATGCACGGATGGCTTCTGCAACAATA
>JACMJP010000487.1 GCA_014380545.1 Chitinophagales bacterium
AATATTTATCTCATCAATTTCATTATTATCACAAATTCCTATTTTCCAGCAAATGGCTTCCTGTTTTATGATTGGAGCAAGAAGATCTCTTTGTTCCTCTGTTAATTGTTTTGAATCATTGAGACCGGGATGATAGAATTTTTTTGGTAGTATAACTGAAGCAGCAACAACAGGACCTGCAAGACACCCTCTGCCTGCTTCATCGCAACCTCCTTCAAGTAAAATATTTTGATAATATGGTTGCAACATCTGGAAAATCTCGAATATGGAACAAAAAATATGGAATTACAAATGAATAAAAAATATATCACAAAGAACAATTTTATTAATTCAATCTTTCCACATTCAGTTATTAATATTTTCATTTCAATCCTGAATGTTCAATATTCTTTGCTCAATATTCTTTATTCCCTTAGTTTTACCACAAACTTATCAGAACTTGGATATCGTATTATCAACAGAAGTATTAACCAAACATTATGGCGTAATAAAAGCTGTTAATAGTTTGAAGTTAAATATCCCGAAGCAAACAGTATTCGGATTATTGGGTCCTAACGGAAGCGGCAAAACTACTACCCTCGGAATGGTACTCGGCATTATTCATCCTACAACCGGAAGTTTTTCCTGGTTTAATAACGGATCAAATGATATTAACAGAAAACGCATAGGTTCTATACTTGAACATCCTATTTTTTATCCGTATTTAAGCGGGGAACAAAATTTAAAAATTGCTGCAAAAATTAAAGATGTAAATGAAAAAGATATTGAAAGAGTCTTGAACATTGTTGAATTATATGATCGCAGAAAAAGTGCTGCAAAGACATATTCTCTTGGCATGAAACAACGCCTTTCTCTTGGTGCTGCATTATTGGGAGACCCCGAAGTGCTGGTTTTAGATGAGCCTACAAATGGTTTGGATCCGCAGGGAATTGCAGAAGTGCGGGGATTAATAAATAAAGTTGCACAAACAGGAAAAACAATAATTCTTGCAAGTCATTTATTGGATGAAGTGGAAAAAGTTTGCAGCCATGTTGCTGTAATTAAAAATGGAAATTTACTTGCCGAAGGAAGTGTTGCGGAAATTATTAAAGGAGATAAACAAATTGAAATAGGTGGAAGCGATCTTCAAAAAATAATATCGCTCCTGAGTACATTTAACGGCGTAAAAAATATTGTGCAGGATAAAGAAATTTTATTAATTACCGTTCATGATGACATACTTCCTTCTGTAATAAATAAGTATTTATTGGAGAATAGTATTTCTGTAGAACACATAACTGTTCGTAAAAAAAGATTAGAAGAACAATTCCTCGAAATTACAGCCTGAAATTTATGATGAAATTATTAAATATAGAGTTAAAGAAATTACTTCCATACAGAGCATTTAAGATTATGCTGCTCATCTTTGTAATATCGCTTGCCGGGACTGTTATTGTTGGTAAGCAACTCAATAAAGTAAGCGATATGATCCCGGGTGAACAAGTGAATACTTTAGGTTTTCCAAATGTGTGGAATTTTTATTTATATACCTGTTTATTTTTTAATATCATTCTTGCTTTATTAGTAATATTTGTCGTGAGCAATGAATATACGTATCGGACCATCCGGCAAAATATCATTGATGGAATGACCCGCAATGATATTGTTACAGGTAAAATTCTGCTCATATTTCTTTTGAGCGTACTTTCAACTCTAACGGTTTATATAACCGGAATTATTGCAGGCATGATGTATTCAAGCTCCTGGGAGTTTGCAGATATTTTTGAACGCAATTCATTATTATTTGGGTATTTTTTGCAAACCCTTTGTATCCTCGCAATGGCTTATTTATTTGCAACCATTTTTAAAAGATCGGGAATAGCAACTATTGCATTTATTTTATTTATATTTCCAATTGATGTATTAATTAATCAGGCAATATTCAAAGGAGATATTAATGACTACATGCCGGTGAGTAATATGTTCCGTAAAATAATTGAAGCTCCTTATAATGCGTTACTCCGCAGTGATGCTGCAGTACAAACAGAGCCTGGAATTCTATCAATTTGCGTTACAGTATTTTATATTCTTTTCTTTTTTGGTGCAGGATGGTATATTACCAAAAAAAGAGATTTATAATTCAGCCTTGTCTTCAGTATCCTGTGGGTTTTCAGATATCGTTTCTTCAAATTTTTGAACAAGCCATTGTTTGTTAGCAATAAAATTATTTTTCTGCACATCATCAAACATTTTTGTTAGTGATGCATTAATCGACTCCGGTTTTAAATGTGCACTTTCATATTTTAACTTGAATAAACGAATAGTATAGGTAAATAAGTTTTTGTATAATAACTTTTGATTTTTACTTAATAACTTTTCCCGCAACAAATAAATTTTTACTGTATCTCTCAAAGAATATAATGCATCATCGTTTTCTTTATCAAAATAAATTTTGAGCAAAATACTTCTTGCATCTAAATAATAATTCGGGTCAGTAAAATGGATCTTATTTAATAATTGCATAGCACGGTCGTATTTTCCGCTCTCATAATGCAACGCAGCAAGGTTATATTGATAGGCATTATCACTTTCGTCAGGTGCCAGTTTTTTATAGTATTGATGAATAAAATCTTCCGTCCACTCAAATTCTTTTAACCTCAAGCCCACTGTTACAATATTCTTATACGTCCATTGCGGAAGATATAATCCTTCGTAAGCAAGATTGGTTTTCAGCATGAGTTTAAATATTTCAAATAATTCAAACAGGAATTCCTGTTTTCCTTCATTAATTCTTTTTACACAATAATTCTGAATATAATTACAAATTTCTTTGCCATCTTCAAATTGTATTTTATGTAAGTGTTCTTTTAATTTTTTTAAATATCCTTCGTACCAGCCGTTATCATCTAAATTTTGCAAGCCTTTATAAATAGGATAATATAAACTAACAAAAGGATGTTCTGCATAATCCGGTAAATATTCTTTTAATACAAGTTGAAATCTATTATGTTGCTTTAGGTCATGTTCATAATTTAAAACATTGCTGCGGTTTAATAATTCGCACCACATTTTTAATTGGGAGCAAACAAAAAAAAGATCTAATTGTTTCTGACTATTTAAAATAAAAGTATTGTTTGTTTTCCTTGTTCGCTGAAAATGATATTGGTCAGCAAGTAAATTCAATTTGTAATTTCCGTAAAAATCTGCTGTTGTTTCTTTATCGCTATCAGTAAGTTTTTTCTTTTTATTTAAAAATCCGCCAACATTATTTCTTACACCTGCACTTATAAAACTTTGCATCAAAGCAATATCTCTTAATTCATGATCTGTTTCCAATTGTACATTCACTAAATATTTTTCACCAAGCTTATATAAATCACTCAATAAATTATTTAATATTAGTTCATTAAATGTTTCATTATCGAAAACATATTCAAAAGCCTTTCTTTTTTCCCAGTCAGCATCATCAGCCTGGTGGTTTTTCTCAACATAGTCAAACAGTTTTTTCAATTTTTTTCTTTTATTAAAAAACGGACTATCAACCACATCTTTGAACCGTAGCCTTTCCGGGGTTTTTAACTGGTTATATAATATCAGTAGTTTAGGTAGCGCCATGTTACTTGTTGGAAAATGTAATCTATTATTTTGAATTTCGAAGTAAAGTTAAATAATTGATTTGCAATATTGTGCCACCTTGATATCAAAATTTTGTAATCTATAGAATGCCAAATATGTTATTGCTGAATTTATGGTACTTGCTGAATTTTGTGAGATTGAATAAAACACTTTAAATTTATATTATGAAAAACCTGTACATTCTTTTCTTTCTCTTTCTCCTTGTTTCACAAGCGGCTTCTAGCCAAAACTGGTCTTATGTAAATACCGATGAGTATTTTGCTGATGCAAATGATGTAATTGAAGATGCTGATGGAAATATTCTTGTTTGCGGCGGTGGAGGTAGCTGGCCTTTTACTTCCGGGGGTGATGTAAGAATCACTAAGCTTGACGCATCCGGCAACCTGCTTTGGGAATATGAATTCACAAGCCCCGCAACAATTGGTGCAATCACAGCTAATGATATTGCTGTTGCCGATGGTGGATATGTTGTATTCTGTAGCGGATATGAAAAACCGCTTATTATAAAATTATCTTCAGCGGGGTCACTTGAGTGGACCTCAGAAAGCTGGTGTAGTTCTTTGGCAGGTGCTTCTTTATCAAAAGCATACGGAATGGTAGCGTCTGACGGAAGCATCACTATGGCTGGGCAAGATGGATTTTATACAACTTTTAATATTTATAAAGTTGCTGCTGATGGTTCTTTGGTGGATGAATTAAGCCACTCGATGGGTTCTTTTTTCGGATGGAATATTATAGAAACATGGGAAGGAATAGGTACTTCAGATGACGGACTTGCAGTGTGTGGCGGAATATATGTTGGCGGTGTATTTTGTCCTTTCGTATGGAAATTTGACAGTGACGGGAATGAAGAATGGCGCTCGGACCTGACTGATTATGAAGGTAATGACGGCTATGGAATAACACAAACTTCTGATGGTGGTTATGCAGTAGCTGCTGCAAATCCATTTGGTCCTCAATCAACCCTTATTAAAACAGATAATTCAGGTGTTGCATCCTGGGGTGTATCTTATGCAGCAACTTCAGCCAGTCATATTCCTTATGCAGCAGATGTTGCTGAACGTACTGACGGAACTTATGCCCTGGCCGTAAATAATTATGATAATACAGCTACCTATTTCGGTTTTGCTGATGTAATTTTTACTGATGGTTCCGGTGCAGAAACAAGCAGAATAACTGTTGCAGGTGGAGAAGAAACGACGCAGATCACCAGCATCAATGCCATGTCTGATGGTGGTTTCGCCTTTTGCGGAAGTTTTGGAATGGATGATTACATGGCTGGAGCATGGGATTCAAGATATTATGCACAAAGGTCTGGTTCAGATGGTAGCCTGCCTGCATGTATTTATAACTGTGTTTGGCCGGGTGATGCTGACAATAGCGGAACCGCAAACACTGATGATATTCTTGCAATTGGTTTAGGGTCAGGAAGCACAGGCGCAGCAAGAACAGATATGAGTACAGGATGGTATGCACATGCTGCTGATGCATGGGCAACAACTTTACCTGACGGAACAAATCATAAATACACTGACTGTAATGGAGACGGAACAATTAATGATGATGACACTGCTGCAGTTTCAGCAAATTATTCAAACGAGCATGTTGTGGTTTCATTAAAAACAGAAGCCGGTGAAATTCCTTTAACTACAATTATTCCTGTTGAAGGATTAGTGATCGGTTATAATGAATTACCAATTCATTTAGGTGATGCAATAAATAGTATTGATGCAATTTATGGCTTACGTTTTACTACGCAAATTGAATGTGAAGATGTTGATGGTGCATCCATAAAAGTAAAATTCAATGATTCATGGTTCGGAAATGCATCTGATAATTTACAATTCAATAAAAACTTTGCTGATGATAAAAATGCTGATGCCGCTTTGGTTAGAAAAGATTTAATGAATGCAGAAGGAAATGGAGAAATAGGAACATTAAGTTTTGTATTGGTTGATAACATTGCCGGAAAAACAGAAACAGAGCTTACGATTAATTTTAATGATATCAGAGCAATTGATGTTGATATGAATGATCTTGATGTTTACGGAGTAAGTGCAACAACAACAGTTGTAGCTATACAAAATGAAAGTTTAGATAATATAATTACAATTTATCCGAATCCTGCAACTGAAGATTATATCACATTCGATAGCCAGGCAGTGAATATAGTATCTGCAATTTCTATGTATGACTTAACGGGAAAATTATTAAAAGAATTTTCTAATACTGAAATACAATCTGGAAAATTATTAGTTGGTGGTTTTGCAAATGGTACTTATCAATTAAAGATAAAAACTGA
>JACMJP010000066.1 GCA_014380545.1 Chitinophagales bacterium
AAAACAAAAAATACAATTGATACACTTATTGCAACAGGAATTAAATTCTTTTTCATCGTATTTTAATTGATGATCAATTTATTTGAAAAGATTTCATCATTACCTGTTACAGAAATAAAATAAGTTCCTGTCGGTATTGAAAGTATATCAATTAACATTTTTCCATTTCCTTCCAAAATATTTTCCATTACTTCTGTACCCACAACAGAATATATTTTAAAAGTATTTCCTGATAAATGAGTAGGATAAGAAAGTGTGATGCTGTTATTTTTATTTGCAGGATTCGGAGATAGCTGAATTGATTCTGTATTGTAATTACTTTCTATTGCTGTTCCTTCTATACTTTCTGCATTAAAAGTATATCCATACATATTCGTTGGATCATTATGATTTTTACAAATAATATTTACACTGCCTGATGCGGGAGTTAAATCTGTAAAAAAATCTAAGCGCACTTCTTCTGATTGACCGGGAGTTAAATAAACTGTTGTAGAATCTATACTTGGCGAATAACAAAGATCTGTACAAAGAGATGTGTACCATCCTGCAGGAACACTTTCACCGGTACGCATAAAATCAATTAATACATCATCAGCACTGCTGTTTGTTAATGTGATATGCGCTGCAATAACATTATCAACTGTTCCGTAATAAATAACCTCACCTTCTTCTTCTGCAGTAAAAGTTCCGTTTGCTTCGAAAGTTCCTTCGCCGACAATATCCAATAATGCATCAATGGACGCATACATATCTTCACCATCTTTATTAAACCAGTTTTGTGCATCGTAAATATATCCGTCGGGGTCTATTAAAAAAGCACCATTCGGAACTGTTCCGTAAGCCTGCCACCAGTCATTGCAAGGACCATCAATTAATATGGGAACATCCACAGTTTCATTTGCAAGCATTTCAGTAATTATTTCTTTTCTTTCTCCATAAGTTGTAGGCTGACGATATAATACACCGTCTTCATAATTATCATCACCAACATTCTCATATCCAAAATAAGGGCTTACATCAATAATAGGATGTGCTTCCACTGTATAAACAAGATATACATGAATAGCATCTCCGTAAGTTGTAAGTAATGTATTTATTTGATTGAGTTTATGGCGGTACACATAGCAGGTATAACTGCAGCTTATCAGCACAACAGGTTTGCGGTCATTTAATAAACCTGATAACTGTACTGAATCACCATCCATTGTATACAACTTAAAATCATGAACAAGAGCCCCTTCATAGGGTCCTTCAAGATCAGAATCTACATCAGGATATGTGGGTATATCGCATATTGCGTCGTCATCAGCAGGCTGGCTTGTTAGTCCGATAAAAGTATCAAGAGGTACTTGTGCTGAAATATCTGTATTTATGCATATAAGGAAACTAAATACAATGAATGAAGCGGGTAATAGTTTTTTCATATCTGTTGTTTTTCAAAGTATAAAATAAGACTTAAAAAACTATTTAATGTATGCTCTTTGCATTTGTTTTACAATGTTTAGAAAAATTTTACAAAGTGTTTTATATATCTTTATTTAAAAAGCGATGCTTACATCAGGACTTGGCTTACTTATTCTTGTGCTGTCTGTATTACAATTGTATTTTGCAAATGTTATAATCAGGAATGGCAATATTCTGAAGAGTAATCATTACAGATATATTTTTATAGGCCTGGCCATCGTAATTGTTGGGGCACTTTTTAAAATTTTGCATCTCCCCTATGCTGACCTGCTCATCTGCTGCGGATATGCTTTTATTGGTATCATATATATATCATGGACCGCCTTTAAAAAACCAGTTTATTTATTAGACATTCTGAAATGTGTATGGGTATTATCTGTTCTGGCAAACGGTATATTTAAACTGTATTATTTCCCATACCAGTTATATATAATTATAATGAGCTGCGCTGTTTTTATTGCAATGCTCTCTGTTTATTATTTATACCCGCATCAAAGACACACAAACGCATTAAAAATAAGGGAAGATAAAGATATACCTTTTGACCAGGTGGATTGATGAATTGTTTTTTCGAATAAAACAATTCATCAATTATTCCAATTTCCTGTTATGCATTCTTTAATTTTTCTATATCAAACTTTTTCATTTGCAGAAAAGCTTTTGTAACTCTTTCTGATCTTGAAGGATCGCTCAACAGTTCTTCTAAAATAGTTGGCACTACCTGCCATGATAAACCATATTTATCTTTCAGCCATCCGCATTCACTCTCTTCACCGCCTTCAGTAAGTTTATTCCAATAATAGTCAACTTCCGCCTGGTCTTTACAACTTATCTGCAGCGAAATAGCTTCAGTAAATTTAAAAACCGGTCCGCCGTTGAGAGCAGTAAAACTCTGACCGTTTAATTCAAATGCAACAACCATTACGGTGCCTTCCGGTCTTCCGTGAATTTCAAAACCTTCTTTTCCATACCGGCTTATCTTATTTATTTTCGAATTTTTAAAAACCGAAGTATAAAAGTTTGCAGCTTCTTCAGCCTCACTGTCAAACCACAAACAGGGTGTAATTAATTGATCTTTCATATTATTAAATTTTTAAAAGTTATGAATTTGCTTCAGCATATTTTTTAAAATTATCTAAAATAGCCTGCCATCCGGTTTGCTGCATTTCAGGTGGATTTGTGTCTTCCGCTTCAAATGTTTCCACAATCTTCGTTTCATTGCCCGCAGGTGAAAAAGTAATTGTTACTTTTCTGCCATCGCCCATGGTGTAAGCAATTAATGCATGCATTTTTACATCATCATACACTCCTCCAAAATCAAAACCTATACTTCCGTCTTTTGCCTCCATTCTCGATGTGAAAGTTCCGCCTACCCTTAAATCGTTCTGTGCAGATGGCGTATGCCAGTCGTCTGAAGCATTACTCCATTTTGTAATGTGTTCCGGTAATGTCCAAAATTTCCAAACTTTTTCAACCGGTGCTTTTACGGTAGTTTCTACAGTGATACTTTTTGTTTGAACTTCCATTTTTTATTTTTTTATTGTTAGCAATAATAGATTTAATGGCGCAAAGATGCAACAGGAATTTATTTTTTATACTGTATAAAAAAGACAATTAAAGGGGTGGTTTGCGACAGAAGGAAATTGAGGGTATAATCTTGTTGCTTTGCTTATCAATTATGTAAACCATAGTTAAGATTAAAGAGAAACTTTGCAAGGAACTAAGAAAAAATTATTGAATAATAACTTTTGAGTTAAACTGAATATTACCCGCCCGTATTTTTATGAAATAAATTCCCGGTGAATACCCTTTTAATTCTATCTCTATATTTTCAACAGGTGAAATAAAATAATTCGTTGAAATAATATTTCCTGCAATATCTGAAATATAAACTTCCGTTGCGCCTGGTAAAAATTTTGTTCCTGCAATAATTAATTTATCATGTGCGGGATTCGGATAGATTTGTAGCGACCCCATTGTTAAAAAATTATTTGATATTACAACAGTGCTGTCACCGCCCTTTTTAGTTTTCATCAACACAGTTATCGTTGTATCATAACATGCATTATAATTTATCACACATCTGAAATATCGTTCCAGGATTATACTTATAAACGCTGTAACAAACAATGTATCATTATTTGCACCGCTGTGATAAACATCATCCGTTATATCCGTCCATGCTGCGCCTTCCTGAATTTGCCATTGATAAACAGCAGAATCATTTGAAGACTGCGCAATAAATATTGCATCTGCTCCCACGAATGTGGTATCATTTTCAGGCTGATGTGATATATAATCCATGCATGTCATATCCAGTCCTGAAAAATATCTTGCAGCAGAAAAATCCCTTCCTGCAGCACCATTTGCTGAACTTCCCGCAACTACAATTTTTCCATCTGCCTGCATTTGCATTCCAAATATTTCATCTGCTGCTGTTCCGAGATGAGTGAGTACAACTCCATCTTCACCAAATGTATAATCTAATGAACCATCAGCATTATACCGCACTAATGCATAATCTAAATTTGTTCCCTGCGCATAACCTGCTGTAAGAATTTTATTATCGGGCTGAACAAGTACCGCCCTTATAAGACTTATTCCCGGCATTTCGGTTATTACTTTTCCGTCATCATCAAAGGTATCATCAAGTGTTCCGTCATCATTAAAACGCAACACAATAAAATCATCATCCACTCCATCATTACATGTTCCGCCTGCTGCAATTATTTTTCCATCTGTTTGTACAGCGACAGCATATATCGCATCATTGCATGTGCCTTCATCCAATATATATTTTCCATCTCCGCTAAATGTACTGTCAATAATTCCGTCTGCAGTAAAGCGCATCATTACTATTTCAAAATAAGCACCTTCACCACCTTTTCCTCCAACAACAATTTTTCCATCAGGCTGCACGGCAATAGAAAATCCATAATCATCATCAAGAATGGTTGTTGTAACCTGACCATCTGTTCCAAAACTTTCATCAGGAGTTCCGTCAGATAATAAACGACACACTGCGAAATTATCACCACCACCCAAACCACCAAATCCGTCATTCCATCCGCCAAAAAGTATTTTATCATCCGGCAGCATCATGATATCATTTACCTCATGATGCCCAAAATGCCCAAAATCAAGTATTGATAAACCATCTTCCCCAAATGAATCATCTAAAGAGCCATCATCATTAAGGCGCACTAACGCATATTGAGAAGCATCATCATGTGTAACACCCGCTGCAATTATTTTTCCGTCGGGCTGAACTGTAACTGTATAACAAATCTCATTATATCCGAAATCAGTTATCACAATTCCGTCTTCATCAAAACTGCTGTCTATGGTTCCGTTTGAGTTATATCGCAATACACCAAAATCCTGGTTAGGATGAGTTCCAACAGTTCCTGCAACAACAATTTTTCCATCCGGCTGAATTGCCACATCGCTTCCAAAATCAAAATTTGTCCCCAGACCTGTTATTACAAAACCATCATTACTAAAAGTACTGTCTAAAGTGCCGGGTAACTGCGCAAATAATATATAATGTGTAATTAAAAAATAAAATAGCAATACATGTTTTCTGCAGAATATAGTCATGCTCTTTTGAGTTTATTTGTAATAAGTAAGTTGCGTATGCAAAGTTAAAGATTATCGAATGCATACCCTTATAAAGCTATTTCATTTTTGTCACTTAATACACCTTCCCTTTTTTGTCGTAGGTCGTCCATTCTCCAACTTGTTTACCTTTATTACAATATCCTGAACGCATAATTATTCCGTCTTTGCGAAACCATTCCCAATAACCTTCCATAATATTATTAATCATTTTACCTTTTGCCCAAATGCTTCCCTCGTTATGATATTTAATATAATTTTTTTGCCTGCGATTTTTTTGTTTTTGCTTTTTCCAAATTTTCTTTTACCCTCAACTTTACAATTTTCGTAATAAGTTTTAATGGCATTGGTTTATCCATCGGAAATTGAATTGTGCCTTTACCGGAAGTTTTGTAAGATGCGAAATCTTTTTCAAATTCTTTTCCCCCGGCACAGGATAAACGCTGATATGTTTTGTGTGAGTAGCAAAATAAATTAAATACTTTCACTCAAGAGTGAAAGTGGGGATACCATAACTGATTTTTTCTTCAGCCTTTGGTACAGCAATTATTGAAAGCTTGGATAATGCAATTGCAGAAAACATAAAGACCTGGCCCAATCCTTTTTCAACTACAATTCAAATAGAGTATACAACAGGCAATGAAAATTTTTTGCTCATGAACGTTGCCGGAAAAATAATATGGTCAGGAAAAGATATAGCGCAAAAAGATCTTTTTTTTCTTGCTCCCGGAATATATATTTTAAAAATGCAGGATGAACAAAAAATACATATAACACATGTAATAAAGCAATAAAACATCCGGAATTAATTTGCCTTTTAAAATAAATCATGTAAATGATAATGAAGAAATAAAAAGACCGTGAGGTGTTTTTATTTGTTTAACTATTATGCAGTATACTGTATATATCACTCATCGGGAAACCTACCACATTATAATAATCGCCTTCAATTTTATAGATCTTATTTAAGCCTATCCATTCCTGAATGGCATAAGCACCGGCTTTATCAAAAGGTTTGTAAGTGGAAATGTAAAATGTTATTTCTTCTTCTGTTAATGCATGCATAAATACTTTCGTGAGGGATTCTATATAAATTTCTTTTTGGTCTTTTAAAATACAAACACCGGAAATTACTTCATGCATGGTGCCGGACAATTTGCGTAATATATTTTTTGCATCTTCCGAATCAATGGGTTTATTAATTATTGTTTCATGTAAAATAACAACTGTATCTGCTGTAATAATAATTGCGTTCTCCTGCACATGTTGTTTTGCTTCCTGCATTTTCTTTTTGGCAAGAAATAAAGGAACATCCGCCACGGGCATATCAGCGGGAAAACTTTCGTCTACATCCAATTTTAGTACTTCAAACTCAAATCCTGCTTCTGTAAGAATTTGTTTTCTTCTTGGTGAGCCGGATGCTAAAATAATCTTCATGTAATTTATTTGTTCTTTGTGCGCAAGGTAATTGAAAGCATTTTAAAAATTAACAAAATAATAAACAGGGAAAAATAATATGCCGATAAGCATGCAAACTTTGGCAAGCAGGCTCAGGAAAGAAAAATCTTTTTTCTCCTTAGCTTTAATAACTATGTAAAAACAATATGCAAGTATTATCATCAACACAACAGCATAATTTAAATACAGCGTATTACCTTTAAGCATACCGAAGAAAATAATATAACCTGTTAAACCAATAACAGATAATAAAATTGCACAAATTATACCTTTAGCTGCATTAACTCCCCATGCTATAGGTATGCTGTTTACATATATATGATTATCGCCTTCCATGTCTTCAATATCTTTAATGATCTCCCGCACAAGCGTTAATAAAAAAGCAAATAGTGAAATTCCGATAATATATTTCCAGCACAAACCCGCAATATAATAATCGCCTTCCCTCTGCAAATTATATAAATGCGGTTCAAAAACCCCAATTATTAAAATACTTAAAGCAGTTAAAAGTGCAACAACCAAATTCCCAAGCAAAAGAATACGTTTATAGGAATAGGAATAAAAATACAGCAGTAAAATACAAACACCCTGAACAGTTGCCAATTTGATATTGCCCACTTTGTATGCAAGATAAACTCCCAGCAGAAGCCCGCAGATGGTTATTACCCAATACCCTGTTAATGCAGCTTTCTGCGAAATATATTTTCCAACTATTTGTTTATCGGGTTTATTTATAGCATCCGCTTTAACATCATAGTAGTCATTGATGATATTTCCTCCCGCACAAATTAAAACGGTGGAAAGTATCAGCAAAAAAAAATGAAAAGCATCAAGTGAAAATAAAATACCGTATGTATTAAAATTCGGAATGAGTAAAAATATATTCAGAAAATATTGCGTAAGTACAAGTATAATTAAATTAACAGGTCTTATGAGTTTAAACCAGTGTAAGATCACTTATGCTCAAGTTATATAATTTAACTTTATTATCTCAAATTAAATCCACTCACCACTCACCTTCACCACTCACTATTTATTATTATCCCTCCACTCATACACCCAAGCGCTCTGTATCATCTCAAGATGCCCTTC
>JACMJP010000488.1 GCA_014380545.1 Chitinophagales bacterium
AAGGGTCTTTCATACATAAACTCAGGTATTGGATAACTAAAATCCGGTAGTAAACTCATATTACTTTGGGAAAAAGTTTTCAGGCCAGCAGAAAAGATGAGAAGGAAAGTAAAAATGTTTTTCATATGCAGGGTTTTGAATAAGTAAAAATAATTCTTAATTCTTACATTAAAAAATGAAGTAAAACCCTGATGAATTTATTAATTAAATATCCATAACAAAACACTCTTATTACTTTTCTGTAATCGTTCATCAAGTCTTTGCATAAATGCATTACTTACTGCAGGGCAACCCCAGCTTTCTGCAGAACCTTTCGGATAAATTTCTGCATCCGTAATTGCTTCCCAGCTATGGAGCACAACTGATCGCTCCACTGCATTATTATTTGTTGCTTCCAAACCATGAATTAAATAATTTACTTTTATTCCCCAATTGCTCACACCTCTTTTTCCAACTCTGTATTTTCCCAGGCTTGAACAATGGCTTTCAGGTACATTGCTGAATTGTACTTTTTCTTTCGACTCATCATTGCTCCATAATTTATCGCAGCAACCATGACTCACCAAACCGGAATCAACTGCATGTTTTGCATTAAAATCCCAAACATAAAAACGAAAGGTGCCTGAATGTTTTTGCATATTAATTAGTAAACAATAATCAGTATTATATTTTTTCTTTGTGCAGAACGTAAATGCTTCTTCTGATCTATTAATAAGATTTTGATATTGAATACTGTCAATATTGTGTTTTGCTGAAGGAAGGATGATATTTTCTTTATTGATTGCCTGTTGTGCGGAATTGGTATTACAGGAAAATAATATAATTGCAACAGCGATGAAAAGTATCATCGGATAATGTGTGCGCATGCCCGTACTGGGTTTAAATTTTTAATGAAGCATGGAGAACGTACAAGACGGGAAAAATAGTATTACTTAAAAGTAATTTATAAGTAATAATATAAGCAGTACAAGATTTATCATGATCATTCCTAAAGATTTTAAAAAAGGAAATATCATTGCACAATAGATCAATAAACTTATACAGGAAACACCGGCAATTAAAAAACCCCAGTCCTCATTATTTTTTAATCCGAAGGCTGCAATTACCTGCAGCACTCCGCAGGTAATTAAAATATGACCGTCCATGAGCAGCCGCAATAATGTACGGTCATATTGTTTTCCGTGATCAGATCTTAAAATAAAAATGTCGTGCAGTATTCCATTTAATAACGCCCAACCGCCAACACTGATTGTTGTTATAAATAAAAATTGCATTAACGCACGATCTTAAAATTAAAATTTGGATGTTGTAAACTTCCATATAGTCTCACCCATAAAGGCAGGATCATTTCTATACCTCTTGCGTTAGAAATATCTCCAAGATCAATCACATCTTTCCAGCCAAACCATTTTTGCAAAATATCCTTCACAGTATTTTTTGCATCTGCATCATTGCCGCATAAGAACATACTATGATCAGCATCTGCAAGAGCTACCGGATTTACCATAAGCATAGCATTTACTGTATTTAATGTTTTAACAACTTTCGTAGTAGGATACTGTCTCTGAATTTCTTCTCCTACAGAAGTTGTATTGCTCAGGTCAGGATATAATGTTGGTGGAAATCCTTTTGAAAAATCAAGCGGATTGGAAATATCAATAATTATTTTTCCCTTCAAATTATCAGCACCTGCCATTTGCATTACTTCAAGTGAAACACCACCCAGTGTACAATTAAAAATAATTTCACCTGCTGATGCTGCATCCGCAAATGTTCCCTGACTTGCAAGAGCGCCATTATTTAAAACCCACTCTGCAGCTTTTTCATTATCTGCAGTTCTTGAGCCCATTTTAACTTCATGTTCGAGCTGAATTAATTTGGAGCCGATGGCATTGCCAACTGTTCCTGTTCCGAGTACACCGATTTTCATAATTAAAAAATTTGATTTTTAGATTTGATGAAATAATAAACCATAAAAATAATGGCTTCTGAATTTGTTCAGACGGATGCCCGGGAAATTTATTCTAAAAACAGGTCTTTATTTTTAGGATATTTTACAGAATACTTCAACTGCAATTTCTTTTCTGCTTTCGGCTCTATTGTCAATTTCCAGGTTATGATCTCTGTGTCTTTTTCAATTTCACCGTTGCTGTATTCAATTTTTTCAACTTCTATGTCATTATTTGTAGCAATCGGAAACTGATCTTTTATAGTAATATTGATGGGTTGCTGTTTATTATTCCTGATGACGATCTCATAAGCAAGCGTTTCTTTTTTATTAGTGCCGATAAATTGTTTTTGTGTAAACTCTTTTAATTTATTTCTCTGGATTACAATTCCCTTATCTCTTCCGAGAGATATACTCAAAGTATCCTTTGCATTGGTTACATCCAATATTGTTTTTCCAAGGTATGCACCTTCGAAAAATAAATTCGCTTCACCGGGTAAAAGATTTAATTCCTGCCAAGCAATAATTTTTGCAGTGAGAAATGCGTCTTTATCAATTCTTGGCGCTGCATAATATTCATACATCGCAGGAATTTCCAAAGCCTGAATATCTATTGTATAAACTTTTCCGTCGTTTGGTATTGTATAAGGCTCAGTTATTTCATAGGTGAAGGTTGTTGGCTTGTATTTAATAGATGTTTCGAGTGCATAAGTGCTTCCGCTAACTTTTGTTAATACCTGACTCATATTTTTATCGGCGCTTATTTGAATATTGGTTGAAGAAATCATAACGTTTTCTAATTCCACCGAATGTTCCATTTCAAT
>JACMJP010000489.1 GCA_014380545.1 Chitinophagales bacterium
TAAATTCTGAAATAACAGATAACCCCTTATTGGCAACTGAGAACAGGGGCCTGCCTTATATAGGTGTTGAAATAGATGGCGACACTTACTATACAGATTTCAACGGATACTTAACAGTAAATTTTATAACAGAACCAACTGAAGCTACTATAAATCTCGAAGGCTTATATGCAAGAGTTTACCAGGGAATAAGCGGCAGCAGTATGGAAACAATTGATGTAACTCTTGATGCCGGAGAAAATGTAATCGAGTTTGATGATCTGTCAGGTGCAACACCTTCAGAGGTTAGTGCATATTATCAGCAAAATGTCGTGCATGATTATATGAAAACACATTTCGCTGGTTTTACGGGACTTGATATTGATCAGCTAATAAGGGTAGATAGAACAGATGGGGAGTGTAATGCATTTTATGACGGAGCCAGTATAAATTTCTATGAAGCTGACGGAGGTTGTCCCGCAACTGCATTGTTCAATGATGTGGTGTTTCATGAATACGGACATGGAATTAATTATGATGTATATGATTATTTAGGCGGAAGCTGGAATAATGGTGCACTTGGTGAAGGGTATGCTGACCTTTGGGGAATGTGTATTACCGAAAATCCAAATCTTGCAAACGGTTTCTTTGGAGGATCTGGACCTTTGAGGGAATATGACGCAGCACCAAAAGTTTATCCTGAGGACCTGCTAGGTGAAGTGCATGCAGATGGGGAAATTATAGCAGGAGCATGGTGGGATGTTGCAGAAAATTTTGGAGATGATGTTCAGGAAATGGCTGAGTTGTGGGCTGAAACATGGCTTGCTACTCCAATGCAGCCGGGAGGTAATGAAGGGCAGCTTTATTCAGATATATTATTGGAAGCATTAATTGCTGATGATGACAATGCTGACCTCTCAGACGGCACTCCAAGATTTGATGAAATTACAACTGCATTTTGTGAACACGGAATTGGTTTACTCGGACAGGTATCTACTGATCATGAAGGAACACTATCTTTTGTTTCTGCAGATGAACCTATTTCTATAGAAGTAGAACTGGATATTGATTATCCATTATTTATCGGCTACATGGATATGCATTATCAAATAAATGGAGCAGGTGCCTGGACAACAGCTTCAATGGAACTTGTTTCAGGCTCAACATACAAGACTGATATACCGGCACAAGAAGCAGGTACAATTATCAGCTATTATCTTAAAACTGCAGATGAAAATGATTGCGGTGAATTAGTACTTCCGATAAATGCAGATTTAGCTGTTGATCCTAACTTGCCGTATTTTGCTTTAGTTGGACACACTCTTTTACATACAGAAGATTTTGATAATATAGCTGGTGCATGGGATTTTGATCCTTTTGGAACAGATGAGGCTGAAACAGGTGAATGGAACATTAATGAACCTATTGCTTCTTTCGACGCAACGGGGTACCAGGTACAGACAAGCCAGGACCACACATCAGGTTCTTCAAATCTTTGCGCATTCACAGCAAATGCATCAAGCCTCTCATCAGGTGTTGGGGAAAATGATGTAGATAATGGAGAAACTACTTTGCGAACCCCGGTATTTGATATGTCAGGTTATGATGATCCTGCAATTACGTATTTCAGGATATATTCCAATGCTTCGCCAACAAGTGCAAATCCGGGTAATGATGTTTGGCAGGCAAGAATTAGTAATGATCTTGAAAATTGGGTGAAAATTGAGCGTACAGGTACTGAAGATAATTCATGGAGAAGAAATGCAATAAGAGTAAAAGATTATGTTGAACTTACATCTACAGTAGCAATTATATTTATTGCACAGGATAGTGTTATTCCAAGTGCTGAACTGGAAGGCGGAAGTTTAATTGAAGGCGCAATTGATGATCTTCAAATTTGGGATATTGGTGAACCTGATACAACAGAAGATAATATTGCTGAAATTGAAAGCCTGATCAATACGATTTTTCCAAATCCAACTTCTGATTATGTAAATATTTTCTTCGGCAACGTTCAGGAAGAAATGCAGATTACTATCATTAATGAACTTGGAGAAATCATAAAAACACAAAATATTGAAGCTGTTGCGGGAGGTAAATACATTTTAGATTGCAGGCAAATTGCCGCAGGTATTTACACATTGAATTGTAAAACAAAAAGCGGATACGTAAATAAAAAGTTAGTAATAACCGATTAAATAATAATAATATACAAAAAGAACTCCCGGATTTAAAAAACCCGGGAGTTTGTTTTTAGGATGATTGAATTAACCTGATAAAATTATAATGTAAAAGTAAGTTATTTAAATGCTTCCTCCACAATTGCATTTTGTTCCTGTGCATGCACTTTTGCAAAACCTGTTGCGGGAGATGCGCTTGATTTTCTTGAGATTTTATGTGTGATCCTGTTGCCTAATAAATTCCATATATAAAACCATGAGCCCATATTTCTTGGCTCTTCCTGTACCCAGCAAATTTCCGCTTCAGGATACTTTTTTATTTCGTTTTCAAATTGCCATAAAGGAAACGGATATAATTGTTCTATCCTGATAATCGCAACATCTTTTCTGTTATTCTTTTGCTGGTATTCCAACAGATCATAATAAATTTTTCCGCTGCATATTAAAACTCTTTTTACTTTTTTATTATCAGCAAAATCATCTGCAATTAATTCTTTGAATTTTCCATCTGATAATTCTTTTATATCACTCTGCAATAACGGATGACGTAATAAACTTTTAGGGCTCATGATAATTAATGGTCTGCGAAAATCCCATGCTAATTGCCTGCGCAAAATATGAAAGAAATTTGCAGGCGTTGTAACATTTGCAACCACCATATTTAATTCAGCACACAATTGTAAAAATCTTTCAAGCCTGGCGCTGCTATGCTCAGGGCCTTGTCCTTCATAACCATGCGGTAATAATAAAACCAATCCGCTCATGCGTTGCCATTTTGTTAATGAAGCCGAAATAAACTGATCAATAATTGTTTGTGCGCCATTATCAAAATCACCAAACTGTGCTTCCCATAAAACTAAGTTATCAGGTGATGCCATAGAATATCCGAATTCAAAACCCATTGCAGCAAATTCATTTAATGGAGAATTAAATACACGGAATTTTCCCTGTTTATCAGATAAAAAACTCAACCGGTTATGTTCTTTATTTGTTTGCGCATCCATTACAGTTGAATGCCTGTGACTGAATGTTCCTCTTTTTGTATCCTGTCCGCTTAAACGCACATCCTTTCCATCCAATAAAATTGTTCCGTATGCTGATAATTCTGCAAGCGCCCAATCCACTTTTCCTTTTTCAATTAATGCTTTACTCGCTTCAAATAATTTCTCTACCTTTTTTAATAATGTAAACCCTTCCGGCACTTTAAATATATTATCAAAAATCTGTTGCAGGTTTTTTTTACTCACTTTTGTTTCGGGCGATGTAAAAAAATCTTTTTGCTCAATATTCTTGCGCAATTTTCTCCAGCTTTCTTCAGGCGGCTGATAAGCATACCTTAATGCCTCCTGTTTTACTAAATCCAATCTTTGTTGTAATTCACCCCAGAATTCTTTTTCCATTTCATCAGCAATTTGCTGATCAATTTCATTGCTGTTCTTTAATTTTTCTATGTAAATTTCTCTCGGGTTTTTACGCCCTTCAATTAATTTATACAATGCCGGTTGTGTGTATTTAGGATCATCTCCTTCATTGTGTCCGTGTTTGCGATAACATACCATGTCAACAAAAATATCCTTATTAAATTGCTGACGATATTCCACTGCCAGTTCAACAGCAAAAACAACTGCTTCTGCATCATCTCCATTTACATGAATTACAGGAGCCTGAACTGTTGCTGCATAACCCGTGCAATAATTACTGCTTCTTGCATCATCAAAATCTGTTGTAAATCCAACCTGGTTATTAATTACAAAATGTAATGTGCCGCCTACCTGGTAACCTTTTAATTTACTCATCTGTAAAATTTCGTAAACAACACCAAGCCCTGCAACCGCAGCATCACCATGAATTGTAACAGCTAATATCTTATCCCAATCTTCCTTATACATCACATCAGCCTTTGCCCGTACAAATCCCTGCGAAACAGGATCTACTGCTTCAAGATGTGATGGGTTGGGCATTAATTTTAATTGCGCAATTTTATTTGTTGCAGTTTCTACCTGCGATGAATAACCAAGATGATATTTTACATCGCCATCTCCCATTGTGGAATCAGGAATAAATTTTCCTTCAAATTCATTAAATATTTGTTCGTATGTTTTACCGAGAATATTTGCAAGCACATTTAATCTTCCCCTGTGCGCCATAGCAAAAACAAATTCCTCCACTCCCATTTCTGCACCTTTATTTATTATTGCATCTAATGCGGCTATTGTAGTTTCACCCCCTTCCAGTGAAAATCTTTTCTGCCCAATATATTTTTTTTCAAGGAATTGTTCGAAGATTGTTGTCTCATTTAATTTTTTGAGGATGCGTTTTTTCTTTTCATCAGGCAGAGAAATATTTTTTCCTTCCTGTTCAATTTTATTTTGAAACCATTTTTTTTCTTCCGGATCAATAATATAATCATATTCATATCCCAGGCTTTTACAATAACAATCTTCCAGGTGATCAATGATTTCCTGTAATGTCGCATTTTCCATCCCGGCAAAAACACCTGCATAAAAATGTTGTTCAAGATGTGCGTCGCTAAAACCAAGTTGCTGCAATTGCAATTGTGCATTTCTGTCTTTTCTTGGTTTTAGGGGATTTGTTTTTGCTATGAGATGCCCCTTTTCACGGTATGAAAGAATTAAATTATAAACTTTAAATTCAGATGCTGAATCGAACTCAGCATGATCTGCTAATGAAGTTTTACCATTAGAAGAATTCACAGAGGCAAAATCAAATCCTTCAAAAAACTTTTTCCATTCAATATCTATACTTTCAGGATTGGTTTTATATTCCTGATATAAACTCTCTATATATTGGGGTTCAGCATTGCCGATGTAAGAAAACTTGTCCATTAAATTTAAAAAATTACGGTGCAAATATCGGGACAATTAAGGAAATATCCGGTAAAGTTTCATTGCCGGCTACTAAAAATCTGATATGCATATGTAATATACGGTCGGCATCTAAATTGTTTTAATTATTATAAATTATTTCATAACCTTAAATATAAAAATTATGTTACGTTGGGCAGTTATCTTTTTTATTATCGCTATAGTAGCGGCAATATTCGGATTCGGGGGCATTGCAGCGGGTGCTGTATCAATTGCCAGGATCCTGTTTTTCGTTTTTGTAATTTTATTTTTACTTGCACTTGTTGGGGGGTATACTGTATTTAAGAAAAATTAAATACAGGTTGTGCAAATTATACCCCATCCGGGGAAGTAAAATTTAAATAATTATTACTTTTAAACTTGTATGCATTTATATCAATTGATATAAATGTGTGCAGGTTTTTTCATTTTATTTTGCAGAGGAGTTTTTTGTAACATTACTTCATGATATCAGAGATACATGTAAAATCAATTCTCAATAAAAAGAAAAAAAGAGATGACTGGTTTCTGGACGAATATACAGTAAATGCTTACGAAGGATGCAGCATGAATTGTATATATTGTTATGTGCGGGGAAGTAAGTATGGTGAAAACATGGCGGAAAGATTATCCGTAAAGATAAATGCTCCGGAAGTACTGGAAAAACAATTACAGTTCAGGGTAAAGAAAAATCAATATGGAATTGTTGTATTATCAAGTGCAACAGATGTCTATATGCCCATTGATTCAAAATACGGAATGACACAAAAATTTCTTTTGTTATTTCTGAAATATAAATTTCCTGTTCATATTATCACAAAATCAGATCGCATTTTAAATGATGCTGAAATATTAAAACAACTTGATGCAGATGCAATTTTGCCAGACGATCTTAAGAATACTTTAAAGCGAGGATTAATTATCTCCTTTTCAATTTCTTCACTTGATAAATCTGTAACTGATCATCTTGAGCCGGGTGCAATTGCGCCAATTAAAAGACTTGAAACCATGCAGCAATTAAAAGAAAAAGGATTTTTAGTGGGTGTAAATTGTTTACCTGTGCTTCCTTTTATTTCAGACAGTTCAGCACAAATTGAAGAAATGATCTCAACTTCAAAAAAATACGGGGCGGATTATGTTCTTGTTGGTGGATTAACTCTATTTGGCAATGAGCCCGCATCATCAAAAGTTTTGTTTTATAAATTCCTTGAAAAGTATCATCCGCATTTAGTAACTCAATACAAAAGTTTATATCGCATTTATCCTTATCCTCCTAAAGCATATCATGATAATATTAATACTATTGTGAAAAAGCTTTGTGAGAAATATGAGATAAGGAATTCAATTATATGATGTGTTCTTTCTTGTCTTAATACAAGAAAGAACCAAAGAAGATCAAGACTGCAAATTCTTTCCTTGAATTTTAATAAAACAATTTTCCGCAACGAAACGCAAGCCGTTCCGCTACGCTTCACTTCTGCATTTCTTCCACAATACCCTGCGCTGCAAAACTGTTTTAAAAATTCTACGTCAATAATTTGAGGTCGATGAAAATAGATTCTGTGCAATATTTTTTATAAGAAGGGTGCGTAACATGAAAACAGTTATTTATTTTTGAAAATGCAATCAACCTTAGCATACCGAAACGGTAATTATTTACCAAAACATGAGATCAGTATCGGTATTGATGACCTTGGATTTGAAAGAGGATTTGCAGTGTTTGATTATTGCAGGGAAAGAAATGGGAAAATCCCTTTTCTAAATGATCATTTAAAAAGATTGCAACATTCACAAAGCATTTTAAATTTTAAATATCCCGCATCAATTGATACAATTGAAAAAATTATTCTGCATTTGCAAGAAGAAAATCATTTGATCAATTCCTATTTCAAAACTATTATTTCAGGAAAAGTTATACATGATTCTATTGAACCTGTTATAACAATTTATCAGGATAATTATGTTGCCTATGAAAGTGCAATGTATGAAAATGGAGTTTCACTTATTATTTCCGAATTTGCAAAACCATTTCCTGAGTATAAGACAACATTCTACCTTGGGGCGCTAAGAGAATTTACAAGGATGAAACAAAATAATGCAGAGGATGTATTATTTTATTACGATAATATTATCCGTGAATGTTCGAGGTGTAATATTTTCATTGTAAAAAATCATTTGATCTATACCCCCGATAAAAATATGCTGCAGGGTGTTACAAAAAAACATGTGGTGGCTTGTGCAAAAGAAAAATATATTGTTATAGAAAAGGATATTACTGTAAAAGAATTATTTGAAGCAGATGAGGTATTCATTAGCAGTACAACAAAGAACATGATGCCTGTTGTAAGAATTGAAGACAGGTTTATTGCTGATGACAGCCCGGGAATTATTACAAAAGATCTGATGCAGATGTTTGCTCTTTATTGCGATAACTACGAAGCTGGAAAATGACCTTAAAAGAAATTCAAAAATATTTACGGCAGCATGCTACGGAAGCCGCAAAAAAATCAACATTAAAATTTATTCCTGATGCCGTGAAAGTTTACGGTAATACTATGCCTTTGATCAATGACCTTGCTGCAACAATTGCAAAACAAATAACGGATGTTGCATCAGGATTTAAAATGATAGAACAATTATGGCATGCAGGAGCATATGAAGAAAAGATACTTGCTGCAAAACTCACCAGGAAAATTTGCAAACAGGAGCCGCTTTTATCTATTCA
>JACMJP010000490.1 GCA_014380545.1 Chitinophagales bacterium
AAAATATTATTTTTTGATCCTGTTTTATCAGTAAATAATAAAAGAGCCTGTGCTTCCTGTCATCAGCCTGCAAAAGCTTTTACTGATGGGTTGACAAAAAGTACTGCGCTCGATTTTAAAGGAACAATAAGACGCAACGCACCGACATTAATAAATGCTGCTCTGCAGGGAAGTTATTTTTATGATGTGCGGGCAGAATTTCCTGAAACACAAATTGATCATGTAGTATTTCATGCGGATGAATTTAATACAACCTATGAAGCGATCATTGAAAAATTAAAACAATCACCTGAATATATTTCGCTTTTCAAGGAAGCATTCCCTGACCAGCCCGGTAATGCATTAAATGGTTTTACAATAACTAAATCAATTGCAGACTATGTGCGCAGCCTTATTGCTATGGATTCAGAATTTGATAAATACATGCGCAATGAAAAAACAACCCTTGATGAAAATATAAAGGACGGTTATAATTTATTTATGGGAAAAGCGCAATGCGGCACTTGTCATTTTGCACCTACTTTCTACGGAACCGTTCCCCCTGATTTTACTGAAAGCGAAACCGAAGTATTAGGAGTTCCTTCTACGAAGGATACATTACATACTACAATAGATAATGATAAAGGAAGATATGATATACAAAATGTACCGGTTTATGAATTTGCATTTAAAACACAAACGGTTCGTAACATACAATTAACTGCGCCATATATGCATAACGGTGTTTACACAACGTTAGAAGAAATAATGGATTTTTATAATCGTGGTGGAGCGGCAGGATTAAATATTGAACTTGAATTTCAAACATTACCACCTGATAAATTAAATCTTTCAAAAATTGAAATTGCTGATATCATTTCATTTATGCAATCATTAACAGATACAACAGGAACGACTTCAATTCCTGCTATGCTTCCATCATTTCCAAACAATCCTGAATTAACTAAGAGGAAAATTGGTGGAGAATATTAAATAAGTCTTTCAGTCGGTAGTCTTCAGTCAGTTTAAGGCTACTTTTTGTATTTCGTCGTACATTTCAGAAAAAACCTATGGCAATTCAAGTCTATCTCTGGATAAATGCTATATTGTATTTATTATTTGCACTTTGGTGTTTATGGCGACCAACGGCAACTGCCGCTTATAATGGTTTAAGTTTTATGAATGGAGCAGGCAAAGCGGAATATCATGCAGTGTATGTAGGTA
The DNA here is from genome assembly GCA_014380545.1 of Chitinophagales bacterium. Classification (GTDB taxonomy): domain Bacteria; phylum Bacteroidota; class Bacteroidia; order Chitinophagales; family BACL12; genus JACMJP01. Next base: position 1,204 of record JACMJP010000490.1, read on the forward strand.
TGGAAGCCGGTTTTGCCATATTCTTTGCTTATTGCGCTTTGAATGAAAGCATGCAAAAAGCCGGGATTCTTTTCGCAGTATGTACCTATGCGGGCATTGTACTTATGCGCATCTATTCAATTGCAAGATTTGGCGGGGCAACAGCTTCAAGTTACATTATTGGCGGGCTGGAGGTGGTATTGGGAATAATTGCTTCCATTTTATTATTCCGTTATTTTCCTAACTGATCGAAAGGGGGTATTTCTTTTTCCAGGAAAATATATTCAGGTAAAGATTTCCAGACATTTATTTCTGTTAGTTTTCCTTCAACTCCCCTGTCGCTGCTTAATAATATATTCTCATACTTTTTATAATCACTCCAGGTATTTATTATTTCAGGATTCTCATCTTCAAATTTTGCAAAGTATTTCCACTCATCTACCAGTTTCGTTTCTTTATTAATATAAATCATGTATTTATTTTCCGGTGTTGCACCTACATTGTTAAATGCCATTTGTATTACTTCGCAGTTTGTTCCAAGAGTACTTTTTTCTTCGCCAATATAACTCAGGTTTACACCGCTGTCAAATAATTTGAATGGCATTATTAACCAATAACTGTCATTCATCCAAACTCTCCTTGCTTTATCAAAATATTTTTTCAGTGAATCTGGTTGCATTACTTCCAGTCCGTTTATAAATAATGCGCCTTCATCTTTATGCAGGTATGTAATAATAGTGAGCTGCTTTTTTAAATAATCAACTCTTACCCGGTTATTTTCTTTATCCCAAATAAGTCTCCTGGATCCAAAAAAATTCCATCCAATATATTTTGTTGATGCAAATCCATCAAGTCCGCCCATTGCATCTATTGTTTCATTAGCGAGTGATTTTGCTTTCGTATATGCAATTTGCGCTTCTACATTTATATGAATTAGAAATACAAGAATTATTAAAATCTTTTTCATGCTCTTAAAATTTCATTATGAAGGTATATCAAATTTAATACGTTTTACACCGCCATACATAACAAATGCGCTAATACACATGATAGAATGAGCAGCATCCAGGTAATTAAACCATTTGTGTGGAGATAGTTCTGCAACGTGCACCACTGCTGCAACGCAGGAGATCGCTACACTTATTAATATCCATTTTGATGCTGCTTCTTTTGTTTTAATATAATTGAATAACTCAAACGAACCTGTTACAATGAGCAATCCGTAAAATGCATGAAATTCAACAAAGAAAAAATTTAATGTTACGCAGGTGATGATTATCATTATCACCAATTCCACAATGTTTGCATTTGCAAAAAATTTTCCAACATTGGGGCGCATTACTTTTTTTGTATGCATGATTGCAGCCCGTTCACAAATCATTACAGCGATCATACTGAAAACCCAGCCTGGTAATTTAAACGCAATGCCAAGGCGATAACATAATACATGACCAAATATCCCTCCGAATAATGTTGACAATCCAATCATAAAGAAAAAATACCTGTAGAGATCTGTTACATGATTTTTTTGTACCTCATGCCTTGATCTGAAGAAAATATACCAGCAACATATTGTGATAAAGAAATCAGTGAGTGCTGTAACAGGCTCCTGTATTTTAATATCGAAAATAGTGATGTTTGTTTCATCACTACAGGTATTTGTATGGTCAGGAATGAAAGGCATTTATTAGAACTAAGAACTAAGAGTTAGAAAAAAGACAAATTGAAAACCCAAAATTCTAAAATTATATTGTGAAATGAGATTTGAAAAAATATTGAGTGCGAATGTCATCATTTTAAATAATGAATAGAAGAATTAATGTGCATTTATAGAAATAAAAAACCCCGGAATAAATCCGGGGTCAACCAAAACAGGTCTCCAATGGCAAAAACTACTATTTGGAAACCAATATCTTTAATGTAGTCATCTTATCAGAAGAACGAATCTGGAGCAAATATAATCCGTTTGCAAATTCCCTCAAATCAATCGGTAAAATATTTTTTCCACTATATGTTACATAGTTGAAATTCAATAAATTGCGTCCTGAAATATCTTGCAATGCAAATGTCATATCTTTTCCGCCATCCGCATCAAATTCCACTGCAACTTTGTCAGCAACTGGGTTTGGATATACCTCTAAACCGGTTAAACCCGGGATAGAATTGATGGATTCTACAAACTCAACGGCAACAATATACTCTTTAGCTTCATATGTAACCGGTGAATAACTGGTATAGGTAACAGGGCTCGTAAAATCCTGGGCAATGCCTGTTGCCGGTTCAATATACTGACCAGTAAAAGTAATAGTGGGAACTAGAGCAGAAACATCAGTTCCAATCGGAACAATTAGAGAAATTGTGCCGGCAGCCTCATTAACTGAACCATTGATACCCAGGCTTGAGATATTGAATGCAGTGATATTGTTAGGATAAATAGTGGAAAAACCGGCTATATCATTCATATCTCTTGGTTCGAGTTTATAATTACTAAAGCTATAAGATAAGATACCCTGTACATAATCCAGTTCATCTCCTTCATTTATACTATCTACCCCAAATTCAAAGAATACTGTATAGGAATTATCATCAACTCTCAACCCTTCATCAGGGGTATAAGAAGTATTCAACCTCCATTCACCAAAACCATAGATGGGATCCGTTGCCGCAGGGTCTGCATTATCCATTGTTTCATAAACAGTTTCAAATTTTACAAGCATACCTTCATAGGGTTCAGAAGCATCAAAAACTTTTGCGTCAATATCAGTTGGAACAAGACCCGTTATAAATGATGGCAAAGGGTTTTTATCAGAAGTCTTACTGTAAACGATATCTCGAATTGAAGTTTGCCCGAAATTTTCGATAACCTTGGCCGCAGTTAAATGTATTTCATCCCCCCTGAGCAAATTTTCTGTTCCATCGCCTGGAACTGAGATTACAAAAATTCCTGACCAGGGTTCATCTGAATCCTGCAAGGTTAACAGATTCAGATCATACAGTTGTTTTGATGCGGTAACAATTGCTGTAATATCCAGATCAGAGATTATGCTGTCATTATTAAATATGGAGTTACCATTATCAAAAGGGGTATATTGAATCTGTGAGATTGAAGTGATACCGTCATCTAAAACGATATATGTTTTTGGAGATGATGATGCAGGTGATTCAATACTATTTCCCTCATTGTCTGTTGCCTCAATATAATAATTCACATAGGTTCCATCAAAACCAGGAGCAGAAATAATTCCTTCCCAAATATCCCCGGAAGTATTAGTCATGGATGAAAGATTCCAGTCAACACTTCCAATACCATAAGAATAATAAATATTTGCAGAAGCTACAGTTCCATCCAGATCAATAATATTAGCAGAAATTGTTACTTCTTCTATTGAAGTTGCAACAATAGGGTTTCTTGTAATATTTGTTACTGTTGGAGGAGTAGCCAGAGAAGGTCCTACATCACTTAAAACCAATGGTGCTAATGCGTATTCAGTTTCAGTAAATGCTTCAACAATTTGACCCCGTACATAAGATAAATATGTTCCTGCTGTGGGAGCAGTATATTCATCAGGGGTCGCAGTTTCATCTGTCGAACCACCTGACCATATAGCGCATTCATCATCAGACCCTGTATCATTTCTGAAATGACCGCTTACATCCCTTATCCTAATCTTATTACCATCCAGATCCTGCAGATACCAGGTCCATCTGCCGGATGAAGCCGTGTAAGAAACATCCGTAACAAAAACATTTTGTAACTCAACATATACACTTTCATAAGGTTCTCCTGTAAGAGTTTGTAATACCTGACCTCCTGCGCCATCACTTGCCATAAAATCTGAAACGTTTACTATTGTAGCTAAAGGAGGTGTTGCAAATCCTATAATTTCAGACGAAACAGGCAACAACCACAATTGTGTATTGCCATCGAAAGTGGAGACTATGCCAGTGCATTCTACAACATTGCCTACCTGAAAATTATCTACAAATAATGAAGCATCGTTTAATTCTTCCAAAGTACCCGCATAACCGGAAGCTGAAGGGTCAATCAATACATGCAAACCAGTCCATTCACCCGTTGCAGATTCTTCAACCATAAATGTTCCTACCCGTGAACCTGAAGTTGACAATGCATAAGTACATGGATCGAAAATTACCAAACCTTGTACACGAACCGTATCACCATCATAAGCAGAAAGATCATCCTCCAAACCAAGTGAAGCATCATCTTTATATTGAATATCATAAATACTCACAATAGGATATTGCGCAAACGCATTTGCAGCAACAACAGTAAAGATCAAAGAGAAATAGAATTGTTTCATTAAATCAGAATTTGTGTAAAGGTAAAGAGAACCCTTGCAGCAATGAAGTAGCTATTATTAAAAAATGGTTAAGAGTGGAAAACTTTTATAGGTTGTAAGAAATACCTAACTGGAATGCAGGTTTGAAAAAACTCTGACGGATCTCAGTAGATGCGCTTAGTACTCTCAGGCTGATAAGCATATTTGTAATATCCTTTTTATGCAGGCTATAACCTGCACCAATCCCAACCTGCGGCATGAACCTGCTACGGTTGTCCGTCAATAACTCATCTAATTCCGAATCATTTATTTTTGAACCATCCCCAAACTTGAGTGCATATCCCGGTGATAGGAACATTTCAAAGATGAAAGCATTGTCGTATATCACTCTGTAATCAACTTCAAGGTTAACAAAGATGCTGAAATTGCTGAGCGTATCCGTTACAAAACCAAATTGTGGAGCGAACAATACCTGTTTATCAATATACTTAACCCCTGTTTCGCATGAAATTTTGTCTGTTTTAGCATATATGAAATCATATTCGGGTCCCATCATTACACCCGGATGAATAAACTCATACGCAAAATAATAAATGCGAAACGGCTTGCCTCCTTTGTAATCTTTACCAAATCCGGAGGATTGAGCCGAAGCTAACTGAAAAACAAATAAAGATAGAATTACTATAAGTGTGTGTCTTATCATCTCGAAAATATTACCAGGCAAAATTATATTGCAAAATGCTGAATTGATTTATCATTTGAATTAATAATCATTTAAACTTGTGACTCAAAAAAAAGCCTGCATCTCTATGATGCAGGTTTCCTAAACTGAAGTTGTATTGTTTAAAAATTTATTTACAGCGAACCAAGTGTTGTGTTTTTCGGATATGTGATCTCAAACTGTAATTCATATTTTTCAGCTTCTTTTGGTTTGAGGTGTTTTCTCCAGGTAACGATACCTGTTGTTTCATTTAATTCCCCTTTACCTGTTTCCAATACTTCCACTTTTATATCATCATCCTGTGAAATTGGAATTTGATCTTTTATGATAACTTCTATGGGTATAGCTTTTCCATTGCGCACTTCAATTTCATAAGCAATGGATTTTGTGTTATTCAATCCCAGAATTCTGTCTGTAGTTTTATCATTTACCTGTGTGCGTTTTACGTCAATGGTTTTATCTCTTCCAAGTGATAAGGACAATGTATCGCTTAAAGCAAGCGGGTCAATATATGTTTTTCCAACATAAGTGTTATTGAAATAAATATTGGCATTGCCCGGCAAGAGATTTTTATCTTCCCACTCAGTAATTCTTGCAATTAAAAATGCACTCTGGTCAATTTTAGGAACAATTAAATAATTATAATCTGATTTTAAAGTTTCACTCTGTAACGAAACAAGATGCCCTTTTCCATCGCTTGGAATATTATAATTAAGATTTATTTCAAATTCAACGTTTGCTATTGTTTGCATGGGAGTAGTGTAATTATAGGAATAGTTAGCGTCCTTAACTGTGTCTGCCAATTTGCCTGATGCAATTGAACCCATTGTTGTATTTATATCTTCATCAACTGCTGAAGGTGCTGATTGATTTTTCTCATTGTAATCCCTTTCATAATACTGTTGGTAGTAACCAACGTACCATGTTGTTAATTCAGGTAAATTATTTCCAAGCATCGGGTTACCTGTAGAGCAGGTGAGTTTTATATTCTTCCAGTCGATACCTGTATTTTGCCAGATGTTTGCTTTATAATTTAATTGAACTGGCTTACCAATATCTGTTGCACGAATATCATATGTTGCATACCAGCCTGCATTATACGTTACATAATTCATTTCAACTTTTGCGGAAGTTGCAAGTTCTGCATTTACCGAAACAATTATTTGTGGAACAGGAATATTTGGATTGATACTTTTATTTTGTTGTGCCCAGTAATTATTTAAATCATTCAGGCGGGTATTCATTCCATTTAATTCTTCATATATTTTGTTCTGCAATTTATTGAGGCGTAATGTTTCTGTATAGATATCATTTAATTTCTCTCCGTAAAATGCGATTGCATCTTTTAATAACTGGATAGAATCCGTTTTTCCTCCGCCAGAAAGTAACTTGCTATTCAGCATCATGGATTTTTGATAATTTAATACTTCCACTTTATAGCTGATATCAGTTAGTTCATAATTTTTATTTTTAATAGAATCCTGTAAGGATTTTATCTTTTTCTGAATTGCATCCGGTAGTGCTGATTGAGCAATAGGTTCTGGATATTGCATGCGGTATTGAATATCTAAAATTGTAAAATCACCTTTACCACCTGCCTGTAAACTATTTGCATCAACGGAGTTTGGGATGCCTTCAAAAATTACATCTGTTAACCCAGCTTCAAGTTGCACTGATTTGCTGTGATAAAGCTGCGCACCGTTTAAGAATATAATTGCTTTTTCGGGTTCCGATTTTACAGTTAATAAAGTTTGCGCAAATGTGTTTGCTGTCATAAGGATAGCGAGGAAATAAAATAGCTGCTTCATTGTAATCGTTTTTTAATTCGGAGGCTGAGATGTGGCATTCCGGAAAATTCCATAAGCATGTTCA
>JACMJP010000491.1 GCA_014380545.1 Chitinophagales bacterium
CATATATAGGTGGAAGTAACCTTGTTCCTGAAGCAATTATTGAAGCAGATATTATTTATGGTACTTCACCTTTGATGGTAAATTTCAATGCAGACAGTTCAGCAGATCCTGAAGGCGGATCATTAAATTATTTGTGGGATTTTGGTGATGGAAGTACAAGCATAATAAAAAATCCGTCACATACTTTTACAACTTTAGATTCTGAACCAACCCCCTTCACTGTAACATTAACTGTAACAGATTCACTTGATTTATCAGCAACCGCAACTATAATTATATCATTAAATAATACACCACCTGTTCCAACAATCACATCAATAATTAACGGTGCATTATATACACAGGGGATTATTTCCAATTATCCGCTTATTGCAACCGTAACAGATGCTGAACATGCTGCAAGTGAATTGCACTACGCATGGCAAACATTTTTATATCATGATACCCATAATCATCCGGGAAGCATTGATACAAATAAAATAACAACCACAACAATTTCGGGTGAGGGATGTGATGGAGAATTTTATGCGTTCAGAATTGTATTAACTGTAACAGATGCTGCAGGATTATCTGGCTCAACTGATGTGTGGTTATATCCAAATTGTGCAGTTGTTCCACCGACAGCATTATTTACTACATCAGTGTCAACCGGAATTGCTCCACTTACAGTAAATTTTGATGCATCATCTTCCATTAATGGTGGGGATAATATTGTGAGTTATAAATGGAGTTTTGGTGATGGATCATCCGGAAGTGGAATAACTATTTCTAAAACCTATAATACTGTCGGAACATATTCAGCAAGATTAATTGTGCGGGATAATTATAATTTAAGAGATACCATGTATGCAACAATACATGTAAATAATTTGACAGCAACAGAATGGAATTCTTATGATATGATCATGCAAACGGATTCTCCGCATGCCTATATTCCTGATGCATTCAATATAGGATTAAATGCATATTTTCATTTTTATGAATCCGTAGATGATGAAGGAACTGCATTTGGAAATTCATTAGCAGTTTATGATGCCGATGAACATATTGAAACATATAATCATGCAGAAAATATTTGGTCTTTTGATTCTTTGTATAATGCATACCCGTATGTTGCAAAAAGTAACGTAGCGAGGGGAAGCGATGAAAATGAAACCGCAACACCAACTCCTTTGGGTGTTTTTGATCTGCAAATGTTTCCTCCTGCTAATGCACACAATATAGTTGTTGCATTTAAAGCACCTGCGACAGGGATTTATACAATTAAAAATATTGCTGCAAGAAGAATATCGTCCATTGGTGCAAAAACAAGATTTAAAGTAATTAAAAATGGCGCAACCGTTTCATCATTACTTCCATTATATGATCAGAAATGGTTGAAGGATGTTACAATAGATGATCTCGGAACAATGAATGCCGGTGATGAAATATATTTTACGCTGAATAAAAAAGATTATGAATTTTATGATGCAACAGAAATTGTTTTTACAATTACGTTTTCTCCAATTGTTTGCACAACACCAACAGGATTAACTGCAAGTGATATCACATCCTCATCAGCTAAATTAACATGGAATGATAGCGGCGCAAGTTCTTATTCAGTTACCTATAAAAAAATTGGCGGAACACCATCAACCGGAACTGTGAGTGCCGGAGCAAATGAAGAAATTACATTAACCGGTTTATTACCGTGTGCAAATTATAAATGGCAGGTAAAAGCAACATGCCCCGGCGGGATAATTTTGCGTTCACCATTTGTAAATTTTACTACAGGCGGATGTAAAGAAGGAATAATTGATGCAATGAGTAATGAACAATCAGCAATGAGTTTATATCCCAATCCTGCGCAGGATAAAATTCAAATTGAATTTTTTGTTGAGCAAAATATTCAATCAGTAAAAATAATTGATGCGATGGGAAGAATTATTGAAACGGATATAATTAATGATACAGAAAAAATACTGAGTTATGAATTGCAAATTCAAAATATTCCTGCAGGATTGTATGTAATTGAAATTACTTCAGGTGATGAAAATTATTTTGGACAATTTGTGAAGCAATAATATTTATCATCAGAATATGAAACCGATAATTGCCAGAGCACACCCTTAATCCCTAAAGGGAACCCACCGCACGA
>JACMJP010000492.1 GCA_014380545.1 Chitinophagales bacterium
CGTTAATTTGGAGTTAAAATAGATTTCACCTCCGGCGTTTAATATTGTATCCCGCATGGTGGAAATAATTTTCGGTAATTTATTCGTGCCTATATGCGGATGTGCATCAATCAAAATATTTTTATCCGCTCCAAAACGGACAAATGTTTCAAGCACTTTTTTTACATTCCCCCTCTTATCACTTCTTGTATAGAGTTTTCCATCGCTATAAGTACCTGCACCGCCTTCCCCAAAGCAGTAATTACTCTCAGGATTTACAATTCCCTTTTTATTTATTACCGCAAGGTCATGTCTTCTTTCACGAACATTCTTTCCCCGCTCATAAATTACAGGTTTAATTCCTTTTTCAATTAAAGTGAGTGCTGCAAATAACCCGGCCGGCCCGCAACCCACAATAACAATATGTTTTTTATTTTTTACAGATGTGTATTTCGGAATAAATATTTCAGGTTTCGGAATAGGTTTATCAGAAACAAGAATTCTTAAATTGACCTTTATATTTTTTGAACGGGCATCAATGGAACGTTTGATAATTTCAAAATAAAAATCAGTTCGAAGATTCAATTGATTTGCAATACTATTTTTTATAGCCTTTTCATCGGCTGCTTCCTTTGGTGAAATTGATATATTTATTTCCTGCTGCAAACCAAATAGTTTATTTGAAATCAACAATTAAAGGCATATGATCACTAAACTTAATCCAATTATCATAACCACCAATTTGAACGTCCTTAAGTCTGTTGCAAAATTCTGAAGAAGCAAAACAATAATCAATATGATATGTTTTATCATTATGACGATACATATAAAGAGTAGAATGTTCTTCCCTTCCCTGAATTTGATTAAAATGTTTATGATAGACACTAAAAATGTTTCTCTCCTGAAACATTTTAACAACTGCAGTGTGGTTGTGCTGCCTTTTCGGTTTATCCCAAATAGTATTACTGTTTAAATCGCCTATGAATATAATATTATTAGCGCTTAGAATTTTATCATAAAAGTGTATAGCCTTCCAAATTTGCCCTACATACTGATATCCGGCATCCGCATTATTATTTGCCCAAACAGCAAATAATATAAACTCCTTTTTTTTATTTTTTATCCTTATTGGTATTATTGTCTTAATATCAGGATTATATTCATCCAGCATCTCAAACTTATAATTCGAATAAGAAAAAACTCCTAGTCCTTTGTTTATATTCATACCTTCCCAGCAGATGTCAGTTGGAATTTTGGTATATGCATCCCATTTTAAATTATCAGGATGTTCACATTCAGGAATTATAACTATATCAGGTGTAAGTGCTAATACATACTTTGCCTTTTTTCTATATGCCATGTTACAATTCCAGGTGATTATTCTCATAACACATTCGCTTTATCTCTTTCAATAAACTCAGTAATACTTTCTATTAATTTACACAATCTTTTAATTTCATTCTCAGAATTAAAAGTATGCATACAAACCCTCAATCTTTCACTTCCTGATGCTACAGTCGGGCTTAATATGGGGCGCACATCATACCCAGCATTTTGGCAATATGTGGCTGCTAATTTTACTTCTTCGTTTCCGGGAATGATAATACTAAAGATAGCTGAATCTGAAGGCAGCAATCTTACATGTTTGTATTTTGAAATAGTGTTTTTAAAATAATCACACAAAACATGCAGCCTTGAAATATGCTGCTCCGAATTCTCTAATTTTTTATAGGCAAGATCAACTGCAATTACCTGCATTAAATTAGGAGCAGTTGTATAAATAAAAGGTCTGCAAAAATTAATCAGGTAATTCTTCAATATTTCACTTCCCAAAATAACAGCACCATTATTTCCGATTGCTTTTCCGAAAGTATGTACCCTTGCAAAGATCCTTTTATGCAGATTTAGTTTGTGCGCTAATCCTTCGCCGTTTTTTCCAATCACACCCGTTGCATGCGCTTCATCCAAAATAATATTTGCAGAATATTTTTCAGCCAGTTCCACAATTTCTTTGAGCGGACAAATATCACCATCCATTGAATAAGCAGATTCGATAATAATAAATTTTTCTTCTGAAATTTTCTGCAATTTATTTTCAAGATCGCTCAAATCATTATGCTTAAAAGAAAAGGATTCTGCATTACTTAATCTTATCCCCTCCCTTAGTGAAGCATGACTTAGTTCATCATAAAGAATTGTATTGTTTCTTTTTGTGATTGTAGAAATTAATCCTGAATTTGCTTCATAACCTGAATTAAAAAATAAAGCCGACTCTGCATCATGAAATAGCGCAATATTTTTTTCCAGTTTTTCTGTTAGCGAATGATTTCCTGTAAGTAGTCTTGAACCGGTTGATCCAATTCTGCGCAATTTTTTTATTTCTGAAATAATTTGCTCCTTTAATTCTTCATCCTGAGCAAATCCGAGGTAATCATTTGAGCAAAAATCAATTAAACTATTTCCGGTTTTTAATGTACGTAATGAATTGGAATCAATTCTTTTTTGTATATCATTTAATAAACGATTATCAATTTTACTTAAATCACTCATTGGCTAATCTGCTAATTGGCTAATTGTTACATCAGCCTTTTTATACACCTTCCTCGGTCTCAATCCCAAAATTTCAAACATTTTTTTATCATCATCAAATTCAGGATTGGGTGTGGTCAATAATTTTTCTCCTGCGAAAATGGAATTTGCACCAGCCATAAAACATAATGCCTGTTCTTCTATACTCATTTCATTTCGTCCTGCGCTCAACCTCACCATTGCTTTCGGAAATATAATTCTTGCAGTTGCTATCATGCGGATCATTTCCCAAACAGAAACCCGTTTCATATTTTCAAGTGGTGTTCCCTTTACCGCAACTAATGCATTTACCGGAACACTCTCAGGATGTTTTTTTAAAGTAGATAAAGTATATAACAAACCAATTCTATCATCATCATTTTCACCCATACCAATTATACCTCCGCTACAAACAGAAATATCCGCATTCTGTACATGATTAATTGTATTTAATCTATCCTCATATTTTCTTGTTGAAATTATTTCTTCATAGAATTCTTCGCCACTATCCAAATTATGATTGTAAGCATACAATCCTGCATCTTTTAATTTTTTTGCGTGTTCTTCTGTGAGCATGCCAAGTGTACAACAAACTTCTAATTCTAAATTCGCAACTCCTTTCACCATTGTGAGTACATTATCAAAATCTTTGTTATCACGAATATTTCTCCATGCAGCACCCATACAAAATCTTGTTGCGCCATTTTCTTTTGCAATTAAAGCCTTCGTAATTACCTCATCATATTCTAATAATTTATGCGCCTCTACATTCGTGTGATATCTTGCTGCCTGCGGGCAATATGCACAATCTTCAGGGCACCCGCCTGTTTTAATTGATAAAAGTGTGCACACCTGCACTTCACCTGTTACCTGATATTTTCTATGCACAACACTTGCCTGATATATCAATTCCATGATAGGTAAATAATATATTTTGGCGATTTCTTCTTTTGTCCAGTTGTGGCGTATTTCAGTCATGAATATATTTTATGCAAAAATCGTAATTTTGTTTCAAATTATTTTTATGGCATTTATGCACCATACAAACCCAAAACAGGTAATAGGATTGATCGTTGTATCTACAGTTTTATTATGTGCAACAATAATTACAAATAATAAAACAGATTCTTCAAAAGCGAATGATCTGGCTGAGCCATCTGCTGCTGTAAAAGAATTGGACGGCAAACTACTCACTGACCTGCGAAGCCAGGAAATTGAAATAGATGAAAAGACAAAATGCATTATGGAATGCACCAATGTGAGTGAAACGGAATTAAAATCTTTATTTGCGATAGAAAATGTGAATTATGAAAAATGCGAAAAAGGAAACTGTCATTTGACGTCTTACACAATTGAAGGAAAAACAAATGATGGTAAGCAACTTAGTTTTAAATTAGATAGCGGTGAAGATGGAAATAGTTTGAGGGAATTAAATGTGAACGACATAAATTGTGGATGCATTTAACGTTTGTAGAAATAGATCAATAGAAATTGCAATACAATCATTCCATCGAGCAAACCAAAGAATACAAAATTATTTTGTTTTTTTCTTGTCAGGTAAACCGTTAATCCTGTAATCAATATTGATACTCCTAATGGAGTAGTATAATTAATTTCAGTAACAGCAATATTCCTTTGCAAATAAAAATGTAAAGCACCACTAATGAATAAGGAAAGAAAAGATAATGTATAAGTGTTTTCAGTTCCTAATAATTTAGGAATCGTCTTTACTGGATGCATTGCATCAATCCTTAAGTCCTTTATATCAAATGGTAGTGTAATGCCAAAGATGAAAAGAAAATTCGCAGTAAATAATAACAATACATCTTTATTTAAAAAACCTTCATCTGCATTTATAACAGGAAGCACACTTCCAATATAGGCCCAAACGAAACTGATGAGAAAGATCTTTGTAACTCCAACATCTCTTAACCTTAATGATTTTCTATTTAATTTAAGGGGAATTCCATATAAAACAGA
>JACMJP010000493.1 GCA_014380545.1 Chitinophagales bacterium
TGAAAAGCGCCTTGATATTTTACGGCATAAAACCAATCACCCTCATACAGGTATTACATTCTCTGATAGAATAAATTCGGGTAACCAACCTGAAGGAACAAAAGTAGAAATTATATTACCGCTTAATAGCTGATAGTCATAGGAATTATTTATTTTAGTCGCTTGATATCTGCCCTCATAATTGATGATGAAGAAAGTGTTGTTAACGTAGTAAGGCTGCTACTTCAAAAACATGTTGCTGAAATCACACAAATTTATACAGCTATAGGAGCTGTTGAAGGATTAAGTGCTATCAGACGCCACTCTCCTGCATTGATATTTCTTGATATCGAAATGCCTTTGATGAGTGGTTTTGAAATTTTAAAACATTTTCGGGAACATGAGTTTGAAGTTATTTTTATTACTGCTTATGATCATTATGCTATTAAAGCAATTAAATACAGTGCACTCGATTATTTGCTGAAGCCCATTGACTCTGAAGAATTAAAACAGGCTGTAAAAAAATATATTGAAAAGCAAGCTTCTACACAATGGGAGAAAGAAAAATACAGAAACCTGCTGCATAATCTGAACGAGGAAAAAATAAGCAATTACCGCCTTGCGGTCTCCACTACTGACGGCACATTTTTCCTCTCACCCAAAGATATAATCCGCCTTGAGGCTGATGGAAATTATACACGATTCTATTTAAAAGAAAAAAAGCCAATCATTACTTCAAAAACATTAAAGGAATATGATGAGCTGCTCAGCGATCAGGATTTTATCCGTGTGCACCGTGCGCATCTCGTAAATAAAAAATATGTAAATGGTTTATCAGGGGATCATGAGCTAACAATGACTGATAATAGCATAGTAGAAGTTTCAAGAAGGAAATGGGATGAGGTAAAAGAAAAGCTTTATGAGAATTAAATAGCTAAAGATCTAAAACGAAAGTTTTTATCCGCAGCAAAGGAGAAATTTTTCAATTTGTAGCTATCCTTTTATCTTTAAACATGCAAAACACCCAACTGCAGGAAGTTTTACGGAAATTATCAAAACCTGCTCTGAAAAAATTCAGCGAATATCTTGCTTCGCCATATTTTAATAAGAAAAAAACATTAACTGATTTTTGGGGTACGATAAAAAATTATGCTCCCGATTTTAACATTGACGAGGTAGAGAAACAAAAGATTTTTAGTCTTGTGTTTGCAAAAAAATTTAACGATGCGTATTATAGAAATATATGTTCGGATATGTTATCTGCCCTTTTACATTTTTTAACAATACTGAGTTTTGAAGAAAATGAATACCTGATTTCAGAAACAAAAGTGGAAAAATTAATAGATTACGGGTTATACGAATTGACTGAAAAGCAATTGAAACTTGTACAAAAAAACCTGGAGAAAACAACCGGTAGATACTTTGATAAATTAAAACACAGAATTTGGTATCGGGATAAAGAGGCTACATTAAAGATACGCCGATCAAGAAATAAACATGAGGAAGTTGCAAAATTCATGTTTGAAAATAATAACCATAAAGCAATTATGGATCATACACTTGTTAAATGTTTTCTTATCTTCTTGAATCAGCATAGAGCAGCGATGGCTTCAGGAAATGTATTTGATTTTGCTGAAGCTAAAAAATATCTAACTATCTATGAAAATGGACTCCATACCAACGATTTATTTGTAAGATGTTATTATCTGCTTGCAAAACTCACATTCTTACAAGATGACCATTTTTATCCGGAGCTCAAAAAACTGATACTGCAAAAAAAAACAGGTTATAACAATAAAGACATGGAAAACATCATTATCGGGTTGCTTTCATATATTAATGAAAAATCAGAAAATGGTGAAACATACTGGTATAATGAGTTGCATGAAATCTATGATTTCAGGCTGAAGAATCAGTTATGGAATTTGAATGGAAACCTCGGTTATACTTCATTGCATAACATCGTTTTCATAGCACTTCAATTAGACAAAATAAAATATGCAGAAGACATTATAAAAAAGTATGCACAGTATGTGGATATTAGCATCAGAAAGCATGTTACTGACCTCTGCCTGGCATGGGTTGAATTTTATAAGGGCAATGCAGAAACTGCTCATGAATATTTGCTCAGTATAGAAACAGAAAATATGATGATTAAATATGAACTGCGAACTTTACAAAGCATGATCTATTTTGAAAAGGAAGAATATCTTGCACTCCTTTCTTATTTAGATAGCTTTAAACATTTTATTGCTTACAATAGCGACTCACTTGAGGGCTCTATATCATCTACCAGGGCAAAATTCTGTAATTATCTCAGTCAGCTCACAAAATTAAAAATGGATCCTGATAAAAAACATGTGGTTAAATTAAAAAGTGAAATTGAAGCTGACAGTTTTCTTTTAAAGGGATGGTTTTTAAAACATGTATAATTATTCATAGCTATCTTATTAAGTCTCACCATTATTGGCTATTGTAATTACTATATTCGGTGATTACTTTTGCTTCATAAAAATAAAACTAATGTCATGAAAACTATCACTCATTTTACTATTCTATTTATATTAATGTTTTATTTTGGCCAGGCTTCCGGCCAATCAAACAGGAATACATCCCGCTCAAATGATAATTTGCATCCTGCTCCTGAATTATTAAGCGCTGACATAACAAATCACAAGGCAAACCTTTATATGTCGGAAAACAAAAACGCCGTGTATGATATTATTACATGCAAAAATATTTACACACACAGTGAAAGGGAAATTACACAGGCAGCTTCAAAAATTATTATACTAAATAACCTGGAAGAAAATTCTTATTATGAAATTACTGTGAAAAGGTATTATAAGGATGGCATTACATCAAAAGAGTTGTCATTTTGTTTTAACACTGAAAAAGTAATAAAAATTGAACAGGGTGATGCAGAACTGGGTATAGATTTTACAAAAAAGTAAAATCCATTTCAATACTCATATTTATTTCCCCATTTTTCCTTCAAATATTTTCGCATTTCATTTTCCCTTGCATTATTTCCGGGTTCAAAAAATTTTGTTCCATTAATAGTATCAGGTAAAAATTCCATATTAATAAAATTGCCTTCATACTCATGTGCATACTGGTAATCTTTTCCGTAATTTAATTCTTTCATCAATTTGGTCGGCGCATTTCTTATTGCCAGCGGAATACTCAGATCACCCATTTCCTTCACCAGGTTCATTGCTTTTCCTAGTGCAACTGTAGCTGAATTGCTTTTAGGCGATGAAGCAAGATATATGACAACCTGCGAAAGAATTAAACTGCATTCCGGATATCCGATCATCGTTACAGCATGAAAACAATTTGTTGCAATAAGTAAAGCATTTGGGTTTGCATTGCCGATATCTTCACTTGCAAGAATTAACATTCTTCGTGCTATAAATTTAGGATCCTCCCCTCCTTCAATCATTCTTGCCAGGTAATACATTGCGGCATTCGGATCACTGCCCCGCATGCTTTTTATAAAGGCAGAAATAATATCATAATGTAATTCGCCATCTTTATCATACAAAGCAGTTTTTTTTTGCGCAAGATTTATTACCAATGCATCGGTAATAATTATTTCTTTACCTGAAACAGATTCATCTATTAGTTCAAGCAGATTTAATAGTTTTCTTGCATCGCCTCCGCTTAATCGCAATAATGCTTCATCTTCCTTAACGGTTATTTTTCTTTTTGATAAAACTTCATCTTCAGTTATCGCTCTTGCAATAAGTTTTTGCAAATCTTCTTTAGAAAGTTCTTTTAAAATATAAACCTGACAACGGGATAATAATGCCGAGATAACTTCGAAAGAAGGGTTTTCTGTGGTGGCGCCAATAAGAACAATTAAACCTTTTTCCACTGCCCCTAGTAAAGAATCCTGCTGCGCTTTATTGAAGCGGTGAATTTCATCAATAAATAAAACTATTTTTCCGCTGCGTCTCGCTTTATCAATTATTTCCCGAACATCTTTTACACCCGCACTAACTGCACTTAAAGAAAAGAATGGAAGATCAACAGCATTTGCAAGGATATTTGCCAAAGTTGTTTTTCCAACTCCGGGTGGTCCCCAGAATATCATAGAAATAATTTTTCTGCTTTCAATCATTTTACGCAGTACCTGCCTATCCCCCACTAAATGTTCCTGTCCTATAAATTCATTTAAATTTTTCGGGCGTAATCTTTCTGCTAGTGGAATTTGATCGAATAACATTATTCAAAAGTAATTAAAAAATAATTTCACCTTCTCAACACAAAAATGCCGGAGAAAAACCCCCGGCATACCAACTTGCTGCATGAGTTAATAATTTATATTCCTGCTTTTGATGTGGACATTACCATGCGTACTTTATTTTTTGCTCCCATTTGTAATACGTCCACCAGGTCCTGGATGGTTAATGTTGCATCTGCCCTTAGCACAATAATTTTCTCTTCGCTTTTAGCAGTTGCATTTACTAATGCCTGTTCCAATTCCTCAAATGCTACAGTTTCTTTTTCCAGGATATATTGTTTGTCAGCAGTAATTGTTAAAGTAACATCCTGTTTGCTATAAGTGTCTGTACTATCAGCCCGTGGTAGCAATACTTTTATCACATTCGGATTTGCAAGTGTTGAAATAATAAGAAAAAACAACATTAAAAAAAACATAATGTCGTTCATGGATGAAGTAAAAACTTCTGCTTCCAAATGTTTTTTTCTTCCTATTTTCATTATTCTGATTTATTAATGATCTTGATAAACTCAAAGGCTGAGCGTTGCATTTTTAGTGCGAAGCGGTCAATTTTCATATTTAGCAAATGGTAACCTCCGTAAGCAATAATTCCAGTTAATAATCCGAAACCACTGGTTACCATTTTTTCATATAACCCTGCAGAAATAATACTGATGCTGATATCATTTGAAACGGAAATATCATAAAATATTTTTATAACCCCGGCAATTGTTCCTATAAACCCAAGCATAGGGGCAATACCTGCAATAACACCCATTATGCCGAGATGTTTTTCCATTTCCATCACCTCTATGTTGGAAGCA